>CBDUTO010000066.1:0-23358 GCA_965370315.1 uncultured Melioribacteraceae bacterium | reverse complement strand
ATCTTGGTTTATTTACTTCTTACACAGACTATGATATTTTTAATTTTAGTTTCATATACCATTGGTATTTTAGCTGCAATCTATTCTTTTGTTTTGATTACCACAATTTCACCAGCAATGATGTACAATCAACCTGAATTTTTTATGCCCATAACTTTGATTGCTTTGCTACCAATTTCTTTTGGATACTCCATTTTTAACTATTCGCTTATGGATGTTTCTGATGTAGTGAAAACAACTATATTATATGGCTTTGCTACTGTTAGTATTGCAGCTACGTATTTTTTTGTGATTTATATTCTTAGCCAGACAGTAAGTTCTGCTATTGGAACTGAGTATCAAGTACTTATTGCAGGAGTAATATTTGTAGGGTTTGCAATTGTTTTCCAATCGACCAAGGATAAGTATCAAAATTTAATTATTAGGAAATTCTACCCTGAACAATTTGCCTATCAAAAGGTACTATATAAATTTAGTGCTGATGTAGTAACAATTGTTGGATTAGATAACATACTTAAATCTACTACCAATACTTTTATCGAATCACTTAAACTTGCAGTTTTCGGAATTGTAGTAAAGGATAACTCCAACGGAAAATTTATACTCAAAGAAGGAGTTGGTCTAAATAAATCATCATTAGTGCTCCATGCTGACGAAGAAAAACTAATGAGTTTTTTGAATAGCAAAAAGGAAGCCAAGCAAGCATTGGTTATTGAAGATAGTGACTTTTATTCAGTTTGTCCCGAATCTGCTCAAACACTTATTGAGCAAGGTATTTACACAGTAATTCCACTAATTATTAAAAATAAAATTGTTGGACTTTTACTCTTTGGTCTTAAGTATTCAGGTTCTCGTTTTGCTGGTAAGGATATTGAATTGTTGACTGCTGCCGCTAATCAAACTGCAGTATCTATTGAAAATGCAAGATTGTATGAATCTGAAAAGGAGAAATTAATTTTAGATAGAGATCTTGAGAATGCAAGAAAAATTCAAAATAGTTTGTTGCCTTCTGTAATTCCAGAGATTAAAGGACTAGAGATAAGTGGAACAATGTTGCCTGCTATGCAAGTTGGTGGTGATTATTATGATGTGATTAAAGTAACTGATTCAAAAGTTTTCGTGATTGTTGGTGATGTTTCAGGAAAAGGACTTGCTGCATCATTTTATATGTCAAAATTACAAACAATGGTAAAACTTTATTGTGATGAAAAAAACACTCCGTTTGATGTTTTAACAGAAATCAATTCCAGAATTTATAGAGAGATGGAAAAAAAATGGTTTATTACTTGTTCAATTGCTTTGTTTGATTCAGAAAGTAATAGTGTTAAAATTTGTAGAGCAGGGCATACACCGATATCTGTAGTTAATAATGGAGTTGTAAAAGATTTTATCCCTAACGGAATAGGAATAGGTTTAGAAGAGGGAAGATTGTTTGAGAAAAACCTTGAACAAATGGAACTCCCTTTATCTGATAACTCCCTTTATTGCCTATACTCAGATGGAGTTAATGAAGCAATGAATAATTCCAACGAAATGTTTGGTATAGAAAAGTTTAACAAAATTTTAGTATCTGAATCAAATTTAAGTACATCAAAAATTCAGGAAAAAATTATTCACTCATTAAAAGATCACAGAGGGAATGCGGCTCAAAATGATGATATAACTTTTGTGCTAGTAAAAGTAGTGTGATTTTGTTGAACATATTATTAATCTGTACAATGCATAATGGCTATTTGTTTTATCGTCAGTTCCGAATGTTTTTCCCATTTTTAAAAGATACTTAATGTAAATGTCCAAAACTAAGAACTTAGAATTTTGTATATTAAAAAATGATTAAGCAATTAGTATTTATATTATTAATTCTCACTTCATTATCTTTTGCTCAATTTAAGGATAAAGATATAACTCCAACAATTTTAGATGGAATAACAAACTATTCAGAATCTGGATTTTTATCAAACTTCTTGAATCCAAGCAATTTTAAAATGAATCACTCTGTTGGAATGTCGTATTCCACATTTGGAGGTAGTGGGGTAGCACTTAGCACGTATACAAACTCAATGGCATTTCGTATAACAGAAAACTTAAATGTCGAAGTTGATGCAAGTCTTGTTGCTTCGCCATACAGCTCTTTCGGACAAGATTATCAAAATGAAATTAATGGAATATATTTAACTCGAGCTCAGCTTAATTATAAAATTTCTGAAAATTCAAATATAATGATTCAATATTTCAATCCAGCACCTGGAATGTATTATAATAATTACTACGGATCTTCTCCGTTTTCAAGAGATAGATTTATAAGAGGGTTTTAAATCTTAAAATTTCTTATTTTTACCAACTCAATTTTTGAAATTATTTCATTTATAGAATTATTTAACTTTGGCAATAAGTAAAGAAACTCGGAATAGTAATAATATGACTAATATTAAGGCATCGGTGAATAGTTTTGTCCTTAATATTTTAATATTTCTTCTTTTAACCGTAATCATTTATCTATCGTATTCTCTATTTATAAAATTAAATAATAGTGAAGTTACAGAAATAGAATTAAGAGATAATGGCAAGCGTGCTGAAATTATTCAAGTTGAAGTCTTGAATGGATGTGGTGTAAGTGGTATTGCAGATAGATTTACAGATTATCTTAGAGCGAACGATGTAGATGTTGTTAAAACTGGAAACTATATTCAGTTTGATATAGATGAAACGATAGTTATTGATAGGATTGGAAATAAGGCTAATTCAGATTATGTTGCTGAACTCTTAAGTGTAAAGCTAGGTAATTCAATAACACAAATAAATAACGATTATTTTGTTGATGTAACGGTCATTATTGGACGTGATTATTTTAAACAAACACCAATTAAAAAGGAATAGATTTTGGATGCTAAAGATTTTGCTGGAAGAGTAGGGGAGCTAATTCTTTCAAAAAAAGGATACGATGTTAAAGTACTTGATTTGAAAGAGATTTCATCAATTGCTGATTATTTTATAATTTGCTCTGCTGATTCGCACATGCAAGTTAGAGCTATTGCTGATGAAGTAGATGATAAACTTAGGGATATTGGAATTAAATGTCATTTCAAAGAAGGATACAACACACTTAATTGGGTGATATTGGATTATTTTGATGTTGTAGTTCATATATTTAAAACGGAAGCTCGCGAGTTTTATAATTTAGAAAAACTTTGGGGCGATGCACCTACTGAGACAATTACAGATGAGATTGGGGAATAGAATTTATATGTGTGAGATTCTAAAAACTAATAAACTCAAAATTCTTTAAGGCACATGTCATTTTGAATCCTCATGCAGTTTGTCGGGATGAGAAATCCCTTAAAAATCAAAATATTTCTCACTTAAAACATGTTTGAAATGAATTGCTTTTTTTTGTCAAAATTTTATTAAACCATATTTTATTTGAGCGGAGATTTAATTGAAAGAATATTTGAAAGAACTTTTTGAAAAAACAGCTACAACATTACAATATTTAGATAGCAAACATATTGCTTTATCCGTTCCTAACCAGAAAGGGCATGGGGATTTATCAACAAATATCGCAATGCTTTTAACTAAAGAGTTGAAAAAAAATCCGCGAGAAATTGCTACAGAAATCATTGAAAATTTAATTTTTGATAAGAATATAATTGAAAAAGTAGAGATTGCTGGTCCTGGATTTATAAATTTTATTTTCACTCCAAAATTTCTTTCTAAAATTATTGTTCAAATAAATAAAGAAAAAGAGAAGTTTGGTAAATCTAAAAAATACATAGGTAAAAGTGCAAATGTTGAATTTGTATCTGCAAATCCAACTGGCCCTTTAACTGTAGGGCATGGAAGAAATGCAATAATTGGCGATACAGTAGCAAATTTGCTTGAATGGGTCGGGTATAGTGTTGATAGAGAATACTATTTTAATAATGCTGGCAGACAGATGCGAGTGCTTGGTAAATCTGTACAACTTAGATATAGAGAGTTACTAGGTGAAGATATTGAGTTCTCTGATGAATATTATCAGGGAGAGTATATTACAGAAGTTGCACAACTCTTAGTTGATGAACATGGGGATAAATTACGTAATGAAAAAGATGAGACTGTGTTTAAAGCTAAAGCAGAGGGTGAAATATTTAGTGAGATAAAAGGAACACTTAAAAATCTTGATATTGAAATGAAATCATTTTTCAATGAAGATTCTCTTTATAAAGATAAAAAAATAGATTCCGTTCTTTCAGAGTTTAAGGAGAAAGGCTTAACTTACGAAAAAGAAGATGCTCTTTGGCTTAAATTAACTGAACTTGGAAACGAGCAAGATAAAGTAATGGTTAAAGCTACAGGAGAGCCAACTTATCGCCTTCCAGATATTGCATACCATACAACAAAATTTGATAGAGGATACGACAAAATAATTGATGTTTTTGGCTCTGACCATAATGCTACTTTTCCAGATGTAAAGGCTGGAGTGAAGGCATTAGGTTTTGATGCTGATAAAATTGATGTATTAATTTATCAATTTGTAACAATTATTGAAAAAGGTAAAGTTGTAAAAATGTCCACACGTAAAGCAAATTATATAACATTGGATGAGCTTACAGAGTCAGTTGGAAAAGATGTTGTTAGATATTTCTTCAATATGCGAAGCCTTTCAAGTCACCTTAATTTTGATATTGATTTGGCAAAAAAACATTCAGAAGAGAATCCGGTCTTCTATTTACAATATGCTCATGCAAGAATTTCATCTATTATTAGAAATACTAGTGAGCAAAAGCTACAAGCTTCGTTAGAAAATCTTGAGCTGTTAAATACTGAAGCAGAGGTTAATTTAATGAAAGTGCTTCACCAATTTAGTGAAGAGGTTCTATATAGTGCTGAAAGTTATGAGCCTCATAGAATTGCAAATTATCTAGAGGATTTGGCTGCAAGTTTCCATCGTTTTTATACTGATTGTAGAATTATGGGAACAGAACAAAAATTAGCTGAAGCTCGTATTGCCCTTGCTATTGCTACTCAGATTGTTATTAAAAATGGATTATCAATACTAGGTGTTACTGCTCCCGATAGAATGTAGATAAGGTGGTGTTGCTACAGATAAGCAGTATACTTTATCAGCACTATTCTCTTTTAGCACCTTCGCTAATTCCAAAACAGTTGTTCCAGTTGTGATAACATCATCAATAATAATAATGTTTTTCCTTTTGATACTCTTTGAATTCTTAATCTTAAATGCACCGAGCATATTTCCTTTTCTTTCTTCATTAGAAAGTTTTGTTTGAGAGAGGGTATTCTTGGTCCTTTTAACTATATTTTCCCGAAGACTGATTTTAGTAGTTTTACTCAAACCTTTTGCAATATACATGGCTTGATTATAACCGCGTTCTACTTTTTTTAAGTGGTAAAGTGGAATTGGAACAATGAAATCTACATCCCAATTCTTGATAACATCTTTTTTACCCTCTCCCAATTTTCGTCCGAGGAATATTCCAATTTTAAATTTTTGGTTATACTTTAAGCTATGAATTAAATCTTGAAGTGAACCTTTCTCCTTGAATAAAAACAATGAATTATAGTCGTCAATTAAATTGTCAGCTTTGAATTTCCTATCATACTCGCTACTAATTTCATGGTCTTGGAGAACGGATACTTTTGAATAACACTTTTGACAGATGAAATACTCATCTGTTAAAAGCTTTACGTCACAAGAAACGCAAAAACGAGGGGTAATAAAATCGAATATCAACGGGATGATTTTCATTATCATCCAAATATTATTTAATATTGTTTTCTATTAGGTATTCAGCAAGTTTTCTATCTTTAAAATCAATATGGTTATAAAACCAAATTTTAACAATTTTGAGATGATCTAAATTTAGTTCTACTTTCTCATATTCAATAGATTTTTGCAAAGCACTAATTTTATTAAAGAAACGGTCATGCTCAAGTTTATGAGAAATATATAACGGAATTTTACTCTCATTCATTAATCTTTCTTCCGTTTCAAAATGAATTTTTAAATCATCTACAATTTTTAGAAATAATTTATTAGCTCTTTCTTTTTTATTTGATATTACAAATGCATGGAGTTTGTTCGTATCATCTACCATCTTTTTGTGATCTTTATCCATCGTGGGGTGGTTAGTAATAGCAGCGTCATTCCAATCTAAAAAACTCATCTTGAATCTCCCAATTATTTAGTTATAGCAGACCTTTCTTTTTTCTAATTAACCATTCAAGTGCAAACAATAAGATTATTATAGCTAGTATCCACTCATTTGTCCAGATACTAAATTTAGTTTCGAGTATCTGAATTTTTGTTTGGCGTTCAGAAAGTTTATTGATTTCGTCAAACAAATTTGAATAGTCTTTTATATCAAAAGATTTTCCACTCGTTATATTGCTTATAAACTTAAGATAATTACTATTTAAAACAAAGTTAATATTTTCAAGATTTGTTTTAGATATGGTAAATTCTCCTTTTACTGTTTTATTGGCTTCTTCTGGAAGTGAGATTTTTGCTGAATAGTTAAAATCACCTGGTTTAGAAATATTAATTGTACCTTCGTATTGTCCAATTTTAGTGGGGACTAGCTTAATTGTTTTTTCATAATTATCTGATGAAATTTTAATTTCAACATTTGCATCATTTCTTAGTGATAAGGACTCATCATAAACATTTCCAATGAACTCAATAGTCTCACTTGAATTATAGATGTCTTTAGAAGTATTTACGAATAATCTCTTTTGATTATTATTTGCATATAGCCATCTGATTGCGTTAGAAATAAAATTACTAAATAATCTTTCTATCGAGTTATCAGATTGCAAACTCCATTTCCAGAAGTTGTATCCATTTAGAACAATGGCACGACTTGAAGCAATATTACTTACAAATAACATGGGAATTTGTGTCGCATTATTTTTATTATTTCCTATTGCAAGAAGAGTTGTTCCAGACTTTAATACTAATTCTGATGTATTCATATAAATTGGAGGAAGCTTGCTCCAACCAGTTGTGTTTTTTAATAATGTATTATTGTAAGATTTAATTTCGGGTTGAACTAATATTTTATTTCTCGAAAGTTTTGTTGTGGTGAAAGGGAGTTGGTCACTAAGTCTATAGATTTTTGTATAATCAATTGACTGAGAAAGTATAAAAATGAATGGAGTCTGATTTGAGATTAAATTGTTTTTAACTTGATTTAGTATAGTAGCTGGAGTATTAACCGTTGGAAAATCTATCATCAAAATTATATCAGCAGAATCAAGTTTCTCCTTGTTACTCTCTGTATCTATAAATTTATCTGTCGTAATTTGGATTATTTTATTCAATTTAATGTTTTCATTTTTCAACAAACTTTGTGAGAGAATTGAAAGATCTGATGATGGGGCTCCTGCAATCAATAATACTTTTATTTTATCGTCTAGTACCTCTAAAACAAACGGATATATATTATTCTCACTTGTTTCTTCTTTACTTAGTTGTGAAACTTTTACCATTAATCGTTGTTTCCCAATACTAGAGGGCTTGTAGTCAAATATTACGCTATTAATTCCATTTTCATTTAGTATTATTTGTTTTTTTGTAAGTATTCCAGAATCATCATGAAGTGAAACAGAAACTTTACTTCCAGAAAGATTAGTATTCTTAATTACAGTTTTAATCTCAGTTGTTTTGTCAATATAAATTAGCTTGTTGTAGCTTGCTTTTTTAATTAAAATATCTGTCAGTTGTGAAGTATCACCAATAGCAATGGTAAAGATAGGAATATTTAGTTTTTCGAAATCTAAATAGGAGTTAGTCCCTTCTGTCAGAATTCCATCTGAGAGAATAGTAATGGAAGAAATATTTTCTTTGGCTTTAAAGTAGTTTGTAATGTTATCAAAATTTGTAACAGACTCATTAAACAATAATTTAGTTTTATCATCTATTTGAATGGGTGTTATATCTTTTCCAAAAGTGAAATGCTCACTACTACCATTAACTCTACTTTTAAAATCAGCGATAAATGTATGTGCATCATCACTTCTATTTAGGCTATCTTTATTTATAATTGAAGAGGAATTGTCTACTACTAGTATACTTTTAGGCTTCACCTCAACATTTTGGTTAAAAGTAATAGTTGGTTCAAATAGCATTGTAAGAATAAAAACTAATGCTAAACTGCGAAGAGTAATTAACACTATTTTGGTAAATAAAGAAGTAACTGGGATTGTAAATCGATATACAAAATATGTATAAACTATTCCAAAAATTAGGAGTGGAATTAGAGTTACTAAACTAGTATTAATAGCAAAATTTATATTTTCAAAATTCATAATTCGAGGAAGTGATTTAACTATTTTTTAAAGAATCGATGTCCCAACTTTTCATTGAATCAAATGTCTTATAATCCGTAAAGTCAAAATGGACTGGTGTTACTGAAGCATATCCATTCTCTAATGCAACAACATCTCTATCTAATTCTGTGTCTTGTATATCCATTTTACCAGTTAACCAATAATATTTTTCACCGTATGGGTCTATTCTCTCCTCGTAGTAGTCTTGCCACTTACTTGTGCCCTGGCGAGTTAACGAAATCCCTTTTATCTCTTCTTCTGGTAAGTCAGGAACGTTAACATTTAGTAAAGTCCCGCGCTGTAGTTTTTTATTGCAAACTAATTCAGCTAGTTGAGTAGCTAGTTTTGCAGCATAATCATAGTGTTTTGGATTATGTGATGTAACTGACATTGCAATTGCAGGCACACCCATTATTGCTGCTTCGCGTGCAGCAGAAACAGTTCCAGAATAAATTACGCTAATTGCTGCATTTGAACCATTATTAATTCCTGAAATTACAATATCTGGTTTCTCTTTTAAAATGTTCATTATTCCCATTTTTATACAATCGGCAGGAGTTCCATCAACGGCATATCCAAAGAATTTATTGTTAACTACATAATCTTTAACTCTAAGTGGAATTTTCATTGTAATTGAGTGTCCGGCAGCACTCTGTTCTGTTAATGGCGCAACCACAGTTACATCGCCTATCTTAGAAAGTTCTTCAACTAATTTACTTATTCCTACCGAACTAATACCATCATCATTGCTTACTAATATTTTCAAGAAACCTCTTTTCAAAATTGAATTGTTTTTACAAATATAGTTAAAATTAGGGTGAAAATTTTTAAGTGGAAGTCTGAAAAAAATCTACATTGTGCGGTAAATTTCTTCCCACCAAGTATTGAGAGCAGCATTATCAAGCATTAAAATATCAATTTTTGTAATTGAACTTGGAAGAGGAAAATATTGTATAAGTTTTTCTATAATTAATTCTCTGTTGATTGGTGTTACTATTTGCAACATAAAATGAAGTGTGAAGGCATCGTATTTTGATGCTAATTTTAGAATAGCTTCTAAAGTTTTGTCGCTTTTTTCGATGTCAAATTTGCGAACCAATTCAGTGAAATTTTTAGATGCATTTCTAATTAGTGGAGTACTGATATTATTTTTATCCAAAATTTGAAATGTATGATTATAAGGAATTTTACAAAATTGATTATCAAACTCAATCTCAACAAAATTAGTAAGAATATTTAAAATTGCAGATATTTTATTTTGAGTTATTATCTCAAATTGAGAATTTTTGCTTTGAATGGTAACATTATTATGTGATAATTGGAATAAAATACTTCCAATTTGCGGAGTAAATATTAGTTTCCCATTCTCGAGCTTAATTGAGTTTAGTGATTGAGTAGCATCAACAATAGTAATATTACTCTCACCAGATAGCTCTAAAATCCCTTTATCGGCTATTATAATCTTTACAAAATCATTCTTAAAAGTTTCTAAATTTACATATGAATTCAGACCGGAAGTTTCTATACTTTGTAATTTTGAAGAAGCATTATCTGAAAGAACACTTACTTTCCAAGGAAAAGTACTGTTCTCTTTCTGGAAGAAATAGAACCCTGCACCAATAACACTTATAAAAAAGAGAAAAACAAAAAAAGTTAATAATCGTTTTAATCGGAATTTAGTCTTTGCTTTTAGACCAGTTCTCTCTTTTTTAGCTTTTTGTTTCTTCTTTTTCTTCTCTTTTTTTATTTTTTGTTCATTTTCCTCTTCAGTTATTTCGAGTTTATCTTTTTCTCCAAGAAGTGAATCAATTATATTCTCAATAACAATTTCGTTAGGCTCAAAATTACTTGGTAGATTACGCAAGTTACGTTGAAGGTTTTTCAGTTTTCCAAGATCGATAGCTAAATCAATATTATCCAAAAGTGTTTCTTCAAATTCTTTTTGCTCATCTTTAGAGAGAAGATTATCAAAATAATCGTGTAATGTTATTTCATCTTTATTGTTCATAATCTGGGGCATTAATTAAAGATTTTCTAGTTTCACGAATTATACTTTTTATTTGATCTTTAGTCATATCATTAATAAAATCAGCAATTTCATCGTATGTATACTCTTCAATTTCGTGAAGAATAAATGCACTTCGTTCATTTTCTGGTAATAGAAGAATTAGATTTTCAAATTTATTATTGCTATTAAGTTCAAAATCATTTTCACTAATTACTTCATTCTGAATCATACTCTCTTTAATTACACTTGTTCTCATTTCATCTAAAATTTTATATACAGCAATGCTTTTAAGCCAAATTTCAAAAGTCTGTTCCTCTCTTAAGAATTTTATATTTTCCCATGCTTCAATAAAAATGTTTTGTGTGAGCACTTCGGCAATTTTTACATTTAGGGTAAATCGTAAGGCTAGATTATAGACTTTTTTTAGATTTGCATTACACAATTCTCTATAAGCATTTTTTTTACCTTGTTGAGCTGATTTTATTAATAGTCTTATATAATCGTGCTGCATTAAAAATATCCTTTAACAATAGTTAATATAAGTTAGTGGATACAAAAGTAAATATCAACTATCATAAAAATCATTCAGAAATATTAAAGCTTTCAACTGCTTCATCAAGCGAAAGAAAGCTTTTAAATACTTTGAACATTCGTGTGGCTTCAAACATTAACCAAATGGGTGAATTTTTATTTGCAAAAACTAATTTCATATCACCATCAATGGCATTTATTTTTTTAAGGGATACAACCATCGATCCAAGGAATGTAGAATCCATAAACTCAACATTTCTACAATCAACAATAAATCTCTTATGACCATCTTGAATCTTTTCTGATATAGTATCCTTAAATAAACCAGCTTTACTTAACGTAGCACGTTCTAATTGAATTCTTACTACAAGAATACCTTCATTTTTATCTATTATAAACTCAGTCATATTTTTTTCTTTTTTAATTTCATGTTTTCACAAAAATAATAAAAGTTTGATAACATAAAAAATGATTATATCCATGTTGGACAAAAAATTGGTCTAAATTTACTTGTTTTGTAGAATTTTATCAGCTAGCTCATAAGGAGAAAGACTACCAGAGAGTATTTTTTCAATTGACTTCTCTAATGTTTCTAAATTGAGCGTATTCCAAGTTCTTTGTTTTAATGAAGTTTCAACTATATCTATAACTCTTAATTTATAATTGTTTAGCCTTTTTTGTTGGCAGACTGAATTGCTCCTACAATAAGAACGATGTTCTTCAAATTTTTCAGCAATCTCAATTATTCCAATATTAGTAGTTGCTATAGTTTTTATAATAGGTTGTTGCCAATCATTAGGATTAATATTTCTTAAGTGAAGTGAGGATTGCAATGAGATAAAAGCTTTATCAGCTTCAGGTCTATCACATTTGTTAAGCACAAAAATATCTGCTATTTCCATTAAGCCAGATTTCATTGCTTGTATTGAATCGCCCGATTCTGGAACAAGTGTAACTATAGTTGAATCTGCTACTTTAGCAATGTCAAGTTCAGATTGTCCGACACCCACGGTTTCGAAAATGATATAGTCAAACCCAGAGGCATCTAGTACATCAGCAGTATCAATGGTTTTTTTACTAAGTCCACCAAGATTGCCACGAGTTGCCATGCTTCTAATAAACACATTATCGAGCATACCAATCTCATTCATTCGCACTCTATCACCAAGTAGAGCGCCACCTGAGAAAGGGCTTGTAGGATCTACAGCAATTATTGCAACAGACTTTGAAAGTGACAACAAATGCTTTGTAAGCTGATTAGTTATCGTCGATTTTCCAGCACCGGGAGGACCAGTTATTCCAATTCTATAAGCATGTCCAGTCTTATGAAAAATTTCTTTTAATATTGTTAAAGCTCTTTCATCATCGGATTCAACAATTGAAATTACACGTGCGATTGCTCTTTTATCTGAAAGAGAGAGTTTATTAATTAGAGACATATAATTTTTTTTCAAGCTTGACATACTAATTCTTATAAAGATTATTATCTGAGATATATTTTGAAACTTCTGAAGAAACTAGAAAATCGATTGGTAAATTGTTTGAAACTCTTTTTCTAATCATTGATGAACTTATTTGGATTGTTGGACTTTCGACAAAAATAAATTTGTCAGACTTTATTTTGGGTTCAATTGCGTCTTCATAAAACCGTCTTAAAACAACAATATCAACAAGATTTAGAATTTCATCCCATTTGTGCCATTTTTCAAAAATCAAAAAATTATCATATCCAATTATTAATTCAATATTTTCATATTTTTCTTTAAAATATTTAATTGTTTTGATAGTGTATGAAATATCTGTCTTACCAACTTCGTAATCACTTACACTGAATCCATCATGTTTTTCAACAGCTAATTGTGTCATTTCAAATCTATTTTTTGTTGAAGCTGATTCTACATCTAATTTTAGTGGGGATTTGTTTGTTGGTACAAATATAATTTCAGAAAGATTTCTAATCTCTTTAACTGAACTAGCAGTAATTAAGTGACCCAAATGAATTGGATCGAAAGTTCCACCATAAATTCCAACTTTTTTCATGCTTGTCCAGATTGTTTGTGATTATATTTTTCAACAAGTAAAGAAATTTGATTTCTTAAAGATTTAATTTCCTCTTTGTAAAGTTCATTATTCCCTTCACTAATTTCAACCTCATGTTTTCGAAAAGCAAGTTTTGTTGTAAGTTTAATAAATTCATTTTTGTATGGATTTAAGAAACAATCCTTATTGAATCTCTTTGAAGTTGCTAATTGCAAAAGGAGATAAGAGGGGAGCTCATTGACTAATTCTTTTTTGACAATTTTAATTTCGTATTTAAGTGAAAAAAAGAGTGTAACTAGAAAAGTTATAATAATTATTAGCATAAAAATAACTCCAACAATATAAGTTGAAGAATAGCTGACACTAAAATTCCAAGTAAAGTGGATGAACATTGCAATCAAAAGTCCTGAAATTGTTGAAAGTGCAAATTTGTTATCAGATGAATATTTTGCAAGACTCATTATTCCACCAACGGTTGCAGTCGAAATAGTATGCATAACTGCAGAAAATAGGGTTCGCATAATAATTATAGGAATTAAGGTTTCAAGTGAATTGCTGAAAGCTATGAAATATAGAAAATTCTCTGTCATCCCAAATCCTAGTCCAATTGCGCCACCATATATAAGTCCATCTGTTAGGTTGTCTATATTTTTGTTACTTATTGTCTTGAAGAGTATTGATGCTTTAGCTAATTCCTCAACAATTGGTGCAATCATTATCACTTTTAAAAGAGTAGTAGTTTTTTCGCTAAAAAGAAAATCTAGAGGAAATGAGAATACTTTGCTTCCGACAATTCCTAAAAAAATAGCTACTGTTGCACCATAAAAAAAATGATTAAGTACAAATTTTATTGGTTCGGGCTCATTTTTATCAAATTTCCAAAGAAAAAAAAGATAAATTAGCATTGGTGAAATTGCAGCAATTATTGAAATTAAGATCATTATTGTTGAAAATCCGAAGTTTTTATAGTTAATTACAAAGTTAGTAAAAAAATAAGTGTGTTCTAAATATTTTGAATTGCAAATAAAAATTGACTTAATATGTTGTTTTTATTAAATTTATTGTTCGAATATTTTAAGAGTTGGAGGAATAGATGTTTGCAGTTGTAGATATAGCTGGACAGCAATTTAACGTTGAAGAAAATACAAAGTATTATGTGCCAAGATTAGATAATGATGTTGATGCAGAGGTAACATTTGACTCAGTTCTTCTTTACAATGATGGGAAAGAGACAAAAATTGGTTTACCGACTGTTGATGGAATGAAGGTAACTGCAAAAATTCTTGAGCATTTAAAAGATGAAAAAGTGATTGTTTTCAAAAAGAAAAGAAGAAAATCTTACAAAAAGAAAAATGGTCACAGACAACAATTAACTAGAATTGAAGTAACAAAAATAGCTTAACCGGAGGTAATAATGGCTCATAAGAAAGGTCAGGGGTCGTCTAGAAACGGACGCGATAGTAACGCACAGTATTTAGGTGTTAAAAGATTTGGTGGTCAAAAAGTTACTGCTGGTTCTATTTTAGTTAGACAAAAAGGAACTCAATTTCACCCAGGTGATAATGTTAAACGTGGCGGAGATGATACTCTTTTTGCACTAATTGATGGTGCTGTAAAATTTGAAAAAAAGAGAAATGATAGAAGATTCATAAGCGTTCACGAAGTAGCTTAATTTTTCTTTTATATTGTTTTTATAAAAACCCTTCTATTTAGAAGGGTTTTTTGGTTTTAAAGCAAAACTAATTTTGTCAAATAAGAATTAACGAATGAGAATCATTTTTTTACTCTCATTAAAATTCCCACTTATTAACCTATAAAAGTACACACCAGATGTTAAATTACTCGCATCAAAACTAATCTCGTAGTTGCCAGAATTTTGTGCCATATTTATTAGTGTTACAATTTTTCTTCCAAGTATATCATATACTGTTAGATTAACAAAGCCTTTCTCTGGAATCTGATAGCTAATTTTTGTAGTAGGATTAAATGGATTTGGATAATTTTGATAAAGACTATACTGAGATACAACATTTGGCTCTCCATTCTCTTTAACACCAACTGGTACATAACAAAAGTTAGTTGAGTAAAAACTTTGTACATTACGCACAATATCTCTTGTAACAGAAACTGAATTGAGATGATCTGTTCCACGACCTACAGAATAAGCCATTATTATTGTTAAAGGTTCACCAATTTTTAGATCAAAAGGGCCTGTATTAAGTATAGCACCTTCTCCTTGCTGAGAATGACAAAGCCAGCCAAACGGTTGCACAGGATCACCTGAATACATAAAAGCTGGGTTAGCATCAGCACAGTTGGTTTCATAATAATATCCTGGGTCTTCATACCAAGTACACGGATCAATAAATCTTCCTAAGTTATCTAATCCACGCAGATGGTAAAACCATTCACTTGCATCATACCCATGATTCCATGCATTATTCATAATAACTACAAAGGAAGTAGCATCACTATTTTTTGCCCCTGGATATGTATCACTACCAAATAATTTAGAGCGATGATTATAAGCTGTATCTAATGGAGTATCAATTCCATCATCATAGATATTATTTGAGTTATGGTCTATAAAAGTAACTCCGGGAATATAAGATTTTGGACCTTGTACAATTGTATTATAGAATGCCGGGGCGTTAGTTCCGTAATCAATATCATCAGTTAATCTATATTCAAATGATGAATTTAAAAGTGTATCACTTCCTTCTCGATCATTAGTCCTCGATCCATAACCTATTTCAGTCCAATAATGACTCCCAAACATGACACTATCAAATTGTTCGTTAACAGTACCCATATTTTCAATTTCATATCTAATAAAAATAGTATTATTCAATTCTTCAAAACTACCTTCTTTATATGCAAATACAGTCTGACGAATTTCAATTCCCATTGGATTACCATCCCACATCCACCTCCATTCTTCCTCTGCATCGTTGTAAACACACCAAATAGTTTCATCACCAATTTGATCGGGTTTATCTTCTGTTACATCCCAAACTCCATTTCCGTTCAAATCAACGGGGTTATATTCACCATTATTATCACCATCGTAAAAGTGAGCTCCTAATTCAACGGCATTGCTCCATAGCTTCCATGACTGACCAAATTCGGGATCCTTACTTTTTACAACGTACAAATGATTATTTGGATTATTAATATCCCCAACTCTGCCCGGCACATAGTCATTCCAGTGGTTGTTACTTCTTAATATCCCATTTGTCCACTTCTCGTCACCAGAATATCCTGATAGAGCAAAACCTCCAACTCCCAGAAACTCGCTCCCATCAAATATACCACCATAGGTTGAAGCACCTGTTGAATCAAGAGTTGAAAAACCAGCCAAGAGTCCCTCGTTATTAATTGGCATTGAAATATTATTAGCTTCAATTCGATATTCGGTAAAGCTGCCATTATCAAAAAGTTCTTTAGTTTTTGTTGAGGTAGTTGCGATATTTCCAGAATTGTCTGAAAAACTAAAGTTATAATTCATAGTTTTGGTGATAGGAATTGTGTCAGCTTGGTTACCAAACCAACCATCATTTGATAAATAATCATTATGCAACCCATCATCGAATAATTCTAAACTTTGTGCTTCATTATTTTCAAATTGATAATTAAAAAAGACTTCACCCAACTCATCATCATCAACAATTAAAATTCTAGGACGCATATTTCCATTTGGGAAGTAATAATCATAAGCCAAGTTATACTCTATTAAACGAGGTGGTGTAAGGATATCCTCAGAGTTCTCTAAACTTCCTAAATATAAATTTACATATCTATATACATTTAACTCATCACTGACTCTGTTATTAGAAAATCTATCAGAAGCAAAGACAACAAAAATTTCATCGTTTATCTCACTTATGTTGTGCAAACCATCAAAACCTAAATAGTTCGTAACTTTAATAGGGTTACTCCATGAACCGCCTTCATCATTACTAGTGATATAGAAAATGTCGTCCTGCCTAAATAGATTTTCGCCAAAGGGAATGTACTCTCTATATGCTATCCAGAATTTGCTATTAGAATCTTTTAATAACCTTGGTCTCATAATTCTATTATTAGAAGAATACAGTTGTATTGGTTCGCTCCAGTTATAACCACCATCTGTACTTATTTTGGAGTAAATGATTGAGGCGCTATCTTCTAATGCAAGGAAAGTAAGAAATAATGATCCGTCAGATTTTGAGACAACTGTAATATTTCCGCTTTCATTTTGATCAAGAACTTGAATCATATCACTCCATGTTTCTCCATTATCCGAACTTTTAAGTATATATGAACCTGTTCCTAAAAATCCAAAAAGCCCTTGTAGTGCATGTGAAGTAAAACCAAACCAAACTGTTCCATCATCCGTTTCAGATAGTTGAGAATCCCACGGTCTTAATATTGATGACCCAATAGGAATGGATTTTGGTTCAGACCAAGTATTACCATCATCATCAGAATAAATTAGTTGAAATGTTGTAGCTATATAAGTAAGTAAGATTCTGTTTGATTGTAATCTCATAGCATTAATATCAGCCTGTCGATTAATTACACTTAATCCATCAAAGAGTAGAATTTTTTCATTAAATGTTGAACCATTATTAGAAGATTTGGATAGATAGAGATTTCTACCTTCAGCCCAAAAGAGGATTAGACCATTATCTCCATCCTTTAGAGCAGTTCCATGCTTTTTGCTTGCAAGAGAGTCTTGTTCACTAAATGAGACGAAGCTTTCAACTTGGGCTGAAATATTAAGAGTTAAAAACAAAAATAGAACCAATATTATTTTCATAGTACTTCCTTATTTCACAAGAATCATTTTCTTTGTTTGCATAAAGTTGGCTTCTGTGCTTGCTTTATCATTAGGCAGGTTTATCGACGGACTGGATTGAAGCTGATAAAAATATACGCCACTTGGAATATTCTTAGCATTAAATTCGACTGCATGTTCACCTTTAGATTTTCGCTCACTTACTAAACTTGAAACTTCTCTACCTAAAACATCATATACTCGTAATTGAACCAAAGAACTTTGTGGAATTGAATATTTTATTATTGTGCTTGGGTTAAATGGATTTGGATAATTTTGTGATAGAAAAAAAGCTTCTTCATCTATAACTGCATTGTCTATTCCATTTAGGCTTTCATAATCCGCGGTAATTTTTACTCCAGAATAAAACCTCCTATTTCCTAATGAGTCATCGATGAATATTGAACCGTTCTTTGCTACCCAATCATTATCTACCCAGTTTTCATTAGTTGCATAATCAAGATTCCCACTATCTAAATAAAAGTAAGATCTTTTGGATAGGTTAATCCAATCATTATATTCCCATTTTTTGAAAATTCTCTCTATAAGATTTTGGTTTGAATCATAAGTATACATTGATATATATGAGTTTACCCAGTGCCCAATCCAATTCTGTCCATTTTCAGAAATACATCTATTATGTTCATTGTATGTATATATTGTTCTATAACCTAACTCCCAAACTGTTCCAACAAGGCCTTCCGAAATAGCTATTATCATATTACCACTTGAATCATTCGTATAAAGACTTCTACTATAAGGTTCTTTCCAATCTTCATCTCCCCATTTTTGCCTTATTCTGGAGATACGATAGTTATTTGAGTCATAGGTATATGTTTCTCTAGACGAATTAACCCACTGGTCATTAACCAAATCAACAGGAGTCTGTGATACTTTATTACCATTGTTATCGTATGCATAGTATACACGGTAATAAGCAATCCATTCCCCATTTTCCCAATCGTTATGTTCAGACAAAATTCTATTTCCTAATGAATCGTATGAGTAGATAGCATGGGCAACATTTCTTAACGGTGAACCTCCCATAAATATTTCGGATATCAGATTTCTGTCAGTATCATATTTATAATAGTACTTATATGAATTCCTTACGGTACCACCTTGGCAATAATCACTTGCCAAATTACCCAATGAATCATAAGTGTAATCATGGTGATAACTGTCCTCTTCTTGATATACATTCATACGGACCAATCGCTCACTTGAGCTACTTGTAATAAATAACTTTGGAAGCTCTTCATTTTCCATTTGATAATTGTCGTAACGAGAATTGAGATGGTTTGATTCAATTACTGCTAGTGATTCATGATTAGCTGGTTGCCCATAAGTAAGTATTGCTAAAAAAAGGATTGTTACTATTTTTTTTATTTTATTCATAATTACTTCCACACTTTTTTTATAATAGCTGCTACTATTAACCCGACATAATTTAGACAGTTGTTAATTCCAATTGTCCTTGTTATCCTTAATTGTTTACAACCAAAATAAGTATTTTACTTAAACGACACAAATTGAATCAGTATTCTTCATATCTCACCCACAGATTGTAAATATTAATTATTGTAACTATTATAACGTAGCAAATAAAAAACATTTGGAGGGGAATTGGAAATAATTGGAACAGCTTTAATTGTTATTGCTTCAGCACTTTTTGTAGTGAGTAGCATCATGGTATTAATTCAGGCGTTTAAGAAGTCACTTCTGTGGGGTTTTGGGTCTTTATTAATTCCGTTTGTAGAATTAACTTTTATTATACTTAATTGGGATAAAACAAAGCAATATGTTTTGTGGCTTTTGTTGTCTATCGTACTCTTGATAGTCGGTGGGTCAATAGGATACTAAGGAGTTTTGCAAAATAGAGGCTCTGCCATTTCGAACCCGTTTATGGATGAGAAATCTAATTATCTTTTAAAGATTTCTCACGTTCGTTCGAAATGACAGAACTACAAATAGGAACTAAAAAATCTAGTTTAGAAACCTAAACCTTCCATGTCTGAAATAAGAGTAGTAACAGCATTTACTGAATGATCAAATGCAGCTTGCTCTTCTTCGTTTAATGTAACTTCAAGAATTCTTTCACAACCATTTGCTCCAAGTACTGCAGGAACTCCAACGTAGTAACCATTAACACTATATTCTCCATTTAGGAAAACACATGAAGCCAATACTCTTTTCTGATCGCCAAGAATAGCTTCAGCCATTTGAATTGCTGCTGATGCAGGAGAATAAAAAGCAGAACCAGTTTTTAATAATCCAACAACTTCGCCACCGGCTTTTTTAGTTCTGGTTACCATAGCATCCATAACTTCTTTTGCTTTTGCAGCATCTCCATATTTTCTTTCGAGTAACTCCATTACAGGAACACCATTAACATTTGCATAACGTACTAATGGAACCATTGTATCGCCATGACCACCAAGAACCATTGCATTAATATCTTTTACTGCAACATCAAGTTCCCAAGCTATGAATGAAGAGAAACGGGATGAATCAAGTACACCTGCTTGACCAATTACTCTGTTGTGTGGAAATCCTGAAACTTTTTGGAAAAGTGTAACCATTGCATCAAGAGGATTAGAAATAATAATTACAGTAGAGTTAGGAGCAAATTCTTTTACACCTTCTGCCACTGATTTCATAATTTTTGCATTAGTTGTAAGTAAGTCATCTCTGCTCATTCCAGGTTTACGTGGAAGCCCAGCGGTAACAATAATTACATCAGAATCTGCAATGTCTTCATAATCGTTTGTACCTTTTACCGCAACATCAAATCCATCAATACGAGATGCTTCAGCAATATCAAGAGTTTTACCCTGCGGTAAATCTTCAACAATGTCAAAAAGAACAACATCTGCTAATTCTCTTAAAGCAATAAGTTGCGCAAGTACGCCACCAATTTGTCCACCACCAATGAGTGCTATTTTTTTTCTAGCCATTTTTAGCTCCATATATTATTAATTATTATTTTATATCTGAACATATTAAAAATAGAAATAATGGAATTAATATACATGTTAAATGTAATAAAATAGAAATTATCGTTTTACAGATATGAACTTATTGAAGTTAATTGTGATAATGATTCAAGAAAGAAAGGATTATTTTTTAAGATAAATAATAAACTTTAATTCAGTTCCCTCTGAAGTAAAATTATAAAAAACTTTATCTATAAAAGAGCGCATAATGTGAATTCCTCTACCGCTATCTTTAAGAATATTTTCAGGTATTGTTGGGTCTGGTACAGACTTAGGATCAAAACCTTCTCCTTGATCTTTTATACTCAACACTAGGTCATCTCTTGAAATTCTTATTGACACGGTTACGTCTTTGTTTGGATCAAGTTTGTTCCCGTGAACCATGGCATTAGAAAGGGCTTCTGATATTGCTAAACTAAGATTACTTAAAACATCTGCTTCCAAATTAAGTGGATTGATTTTATCAAAAATAAATTCATCAACTTCGGGAATTAAATTTGGGTCACTCGATATAATTTTTTTAAATGCAAGATTCATTTTTTTAATAACAATAATATTTTTAGTCGATCAATTTAGTAGTCCAAAAAATAGGGAAAATAAGTTATCCTTTTCAAGTAATTAATAGAATTATTACAAATTCCAATTTACACGAATAAATAAATTTACAAGCTCTTGGTTCTTGTTTGACTCTGTATTAATAAATTCATACCATCCCTTTATAGTTAAATTTATAGAATTTGATAATGAATACTTAATAATTGAAAGAGGTGCTGTACTACTATATATTGATTTAATATATTTTGTGCCATCTTCCTCAAATAAATATGTGGACAAAGCAAAATATCTGATTCCAAATGCAAAAGATAAATGTCTAAATCGATATTCAAAAGTTGGCTCTGCATATCGCTCATCTAAATATCTCACTGGATTATTAGCAAAGCCACTCCATTGAAAATCGCCTTGCTCGGAGAATTTTAAGTATCCTAAAAATTTAAAATATGTGGTTCTAAAAAGTTTAATAGTTGTTGAATCGCGTAGTGCTAATTGTCTGAAAGAAAAACTTTTTAAATTCGGATTTAAATCTTCGTAATCGTAAACAGTGTAGTTGGCAGAAACTTCAGCACTATTTTTAGATGAAAGATATTTTAAATGAATATCTCCACCAGCTATTAGTTTTAGTACTCTTAGAATATTATTATTTGCACTTCTTTCCTTAAAAATATATACTGTTTTATTAATACTACCTTGTAATATTGTATACAAATCAAAAAAGGGTGTTAGCCTTCTTGTATATTGAAATCCAAACATAGAGAGTAATTCATCTCTATCATCGTTGTTTAAGTTACTTGGAGTATCATAGGTTAGTTTTCGATGAAACAAACTTAACCTCACTCTATCTTTTAACGTAATGTTAAAAACACCTTCAGCTGATATTGTTATTTGCTTACTTGTGTTATTTTTTCTTTTTTCTTGTGCATCTCTATCTTCAAAAATAATATCACTGCTACCTTCAATACTTTTAGCTTTATGCTTCTCTTCTCTTTCAGCAAATGTTAACCTTAAAATAGTATTCAAATTTTGAGATGTATATTTCAAATAAGAATTTAGGTTAATTCTGAATTCTTCAATTTGAGTATCGAAAGAAGAAGAGGAAATATTAGATAGTGAGATATATCTTGTATCTCTATCAATGGTACGCCAATCAAGGCTTCCTTCAAGATTAAGTGAAACATTATTGAAAAGTGTTGCAATTTGTAATCTATCAATTATTGAATATCTCTCTTCAGTACGGCTTTGAATGTTCTTTTCAATATTAAATTCGCTCATAGTTAATGAGTCTGTATTAAAGTAAAAATCTTTCCTTTGCTCTGAGTATAATCCTAAAAGTTGATTTCGGAAAGTGTTTTCGAAAGTCTTATCTATGTTAAACTTAATGTTGTAAATGGTGTTTTTTCTAGGTGCAATATCTTCATTTTGGAATTTTAATTCTGAATATAAATTAAATTCATTAAAACTATAATTATTTAAAAGTGCTTCAGCTCCATATAATGGTCCCGAATCAATTATTCCAATTTGCTCATTTCTAGAAAAACCTATAAATGGAGTAAAACTGATTTTCTTTACTGGATAGTATTTTGCATATGCCGAAGAATTAAATATTGAAGAATTATTAATAGCTAATTGTTTATCATCGGCATAAATATTATAATTTGAGTTAGCACCTACGGCAAAATTATTTGAAAGATTGTATTCTCCAAGAAAAGAGAAGAAGGCATTATCTCTAACGCTAAGTCCAGTAGACTTAATTATTGTTGAAATAAACGTTTGATTAATTCCTAAAAAAATATCCTCTAGTTGTTTACCATAGCTAAACTGTTCGCGTAGATTATATGTATGTAGCTGCTTCTCAAAACTGGAGAATAGAAATGGTTTTGAATATCTGCTTTTTACGAAACTAAGTGAATCTCCAGGTATTTGAGCTGTTACAATTGATGTTATCAAAAAGAGAGATATGTAAAGAAGGAGTTTTCGCACAACCGATAAATTTCTCGCTGTAATTAAATGAACTTTTAAAATATGTAAATAATTTAAATAAATAACTAGAAATGTTATAATGCAGCCTTTTAAAATCT
>CBDUTO010000065.1:0-23400 GCA_965370315.1 uncultured Melioribacteraceae bacterium | reverse complement strand
CTTGTTAAGCAAAATAGATTAGGAACTGCATACTCAATTATGACTCTAATTCAACAGTTGGGAGTTTTTGCTTTCAATTATTTACTGGGCTGGTCAAATGATATTTCTGGAGCCTCTGCAGAGAATCCTGATGGATATGCTATGGGAATGTGGATACTTTCTATTTTAGGGGTAATTGGATTTGTATTTGCGTATCTATTGAGAAAGGAAGAACTTGGACCTAATGGACACGGATTAGAAAAAGGAATGGCAAGTGAGTGATGAAGAGTATCTAAAATTAATTCCCAAAAGAGTTTGTGAACATGAAACAAACGAAGGAATTGTTACAGTTCTTTATATAAAGAAACCAACTTTTATTGAAAAAATGTTTTTTAGAAGTTTATTAAACAAACCTCATAAAATAGATTTGGATGAAATTGGTTCTTTCATTTGGGGGGAGATTAATGCATCTAATAATGTTGAAGAAATAGTTAAGTTAGCAAGTGAGCATTTAGGAGAAAAAATTGAACCAGCTGAAAATAGAGTTGTTCAATTTATGAAACAAATGCATGGTACAAAACTTATTATGATGTTTGAAAAACAAGGAAATGGTTTATGATTTCTTTATATTGTACAAAACAAACACAAGAAAGAATCTTAAACAATAGGATATAATATAAATTGTCATTGCGAAGCGTTCTTTTGCTGAAGCAATCTATTAGAGTCACTTTATGTATGAAATTTTTGAACTTGAACAGATTACTTTGTCGTTCAAAAATCGAATTCCTCGTAATGACAGTAGAGAAAATATGAAACAACCACTATTTAAATATTTAATTATTGCATTATCAATTACAGCATTTACGCAAGTTAATTCTCAAACTTGCGGATTTGGGTGTCTTGGTTTATCCGGTATTTATGGTGGTTATTCACTTCAACAGTATAAAGCTGATGGATTGAATGAACAATTGAATTGGAACATGAATCCTCCCTGGTCTTCAATCGCCTTTTCCGACGAATATAATTTTAATGAAGCGCGTGGGTTTAAAGTTGGTATTAACTTGGTTAGAGCCGAATATTCTAACTTCTTTTTTACTTTTAAGGGATATTACCAATTTCTTATAGAAGAGCAAAACATTACTTATAATGATTATAATCATTATGATGCAAAGCTTGAAATGAACAATTGGGGAATAGGATTTGATTTTGGAATTCCTCTATTTAGTTTTATCAATTGGAAAATTGCTGAAGGGGAGCTTAAATTCTTTTCTCCAAAATTATCTACGAGTATTTATAATAGTAATCCATTAGCTAATTCAGTAAAGATTGAAAATGTATTTACACCGGACAAAGTTAAAATGGGTTTTTCATTAGGCTCTGGTCTGATATTTATTATTGTTAAAGACTATATAAGTCTTGAAGCTACTGGAATGTACACATTTGTTGAGATAGATAACTTAACTAGCGACCTTGATGGCTCCTCAATTCCAATTGAAGGTAGTGATACAAAATTTATTTCCGAAGGTGGCATACAAGCCTTCATTCAACTTAATGTTGGAATACCTTTTTAAATTATGTCACTTCGAACTGATGTGAGAAATCCTACATAATTCACAAGATTTCTCAGTTGCTAAAGGCAAGCTCATTTCGGTAAACTCAATGCACCGCATATCGAAATAACAAAGAATTATTATTTTTAGAAATTCTATTTAATTATAATTATGAGAATAAAATGAAATTAACAAAGCTAGACAAAGCATGTAGAATTGCAATTACAGATTGCATGGCAACTAAGAAGAAAGAGAAAGTACTTGTTGTTACTGACGAACTAACTAACGAAATTGGAAGGGCATTATACTTAAATGCTTTAGATCTTGGGCACGAAGCTCTCTTAGTTGAAATTAAATCTTGGGAAACTCACGGACAAGAACCTCCTGTATATGTTTCTGAACTTATGAAGCAGTTTAATGTTGTTCTCCTTCCAACTAGAAAATCTTTAACTCATACTGCTGCACGTAGAGCTGCTTCCGAACTTGGAACTCGTGTTGCAACCTTTCCTGGAATAACTACCGATGTTATGATACGTGGTTTAAGTGCCGACTATAAAAAAATTGCAACTCTAACCCTTAGAATGAAAAAAATATTTGATAAAACTAAGGAAGTTAGAATTACAGCTCCAAATGGAACAGATATTTCACTTAGCATTGAAGGTAGAAAAGCAATTGCAAGTAAAGGTCTATTTCACAAAAAAGGAGAGGGCGGTAACCTCCCAACTGGTGAAACTTTTGCTGCTCCTGTTGAGGGGAGCGCAAATGGAATCTTTGTAGTTGATGGCTCAATGTCTGGACTTGGTGTTATTGGAAAACAGCATCTTAAAATTACTGTTGAAAAAGGATTGGCAACAACAATTACTGGTGGTGCAAAAGCTAAGAAATTAATAAAAATGTTAGATGCCGTCGGTAAAAAAGCAAGAAACATTGCTGAACTTGGAATTGGAGCCAACGATAAAGCAAAATTAAATGGTAATTTATTAGAGGATGAAAAAGTGCTTGGCACAGTTCACCTTGCGCTCGGTAATAATATTACAATGGGTGGTAATGTTGATGTTCCTATCCATCTTGATGGAGTAATTACCAATCCAACCGTTTATTTTGATGGAAAAGTTGTTATGAAAAATGGCAAATTACTTATGTAATTATAAGTGCTCTTTCTATTCTTCTTTATAGAAATATTAAAACATTATTAAAGTCCTTACTAATTATTATTGGTAAGGACTTTTTTATTAACTGTTGTCGAGGACCATTGAGGCTGTCTCAAAAGTTAATATAATGTCATTCTGAGGAGTGGAGCGACGTGAGAACCGAGTTTACGAGCTCACCGAAAGGTAATCTTTAGTATTTGCTTCAAATTAAAGTTTTCTCTCTCCGTTCGAAATGACATGAGAAACTTTTGAGACAGCCTCTCCATTCCTCGACAGTATAAATTTAAGTTCATCCTTCAAACTCTATTGGAAATTTTTATCTTTTTAATTATGTTGTATTAAGAAATAGAGCAGAGTGGGTACATTATGGGATCTTTCTGATTGGGTATTAGTTGAACTGCTTTTCTTTGAATAATAAAATTATTAGAATAAATAAATTATAATAGCTTTACAGAAAAACAGAAGTGTGTCTTTCTCTGACAATCTGAAGATACGTAGTTTCTTGCAAGTTAATATGTTGTAGGTATGTAAATTTATAGTTTACTTATAATTACGAAACCACGAGGTTCCTATAATGGGAACTTCTATCTTGACATTGTTTTGGGAACTATCTATATTATGCATGTAATAAGTCGAAAAACATTGATTGATTTCTATTCGATAAGCAAATTTAGTGATTCTAAAGGATCGTTAGAAGCATGGTATTATGAAGCTAAGAATGCAGAATGGGGTTCACCAGCAAAAGTAAAAGAACAGTATAGATCAGCTAGTATTCTTAAAAATAATCGAATTGTCTTTAATATAGCTGGTAATAAATACAGATTAGTTGTTAAAGTAAATTTTGATTCTAAAATTATATATATACGATTTATTGGAACGCACAAAGAGTATAATAAAATTGATGTGGAAAACATATAAAAAATGAAACATTTGATTAAAAATAATAATGATTACGAAAAAGCATTAGCAAGGATAGATAGTATTTTCGATGCTAAACTTGGTACTGCCGACTATGATGAATTGGAACTACTTACAACTCTTTTAGAGCTGTATGAAGAAGAACAGTTTCCTATTGATTTTCCAGATCCATTAGAAGCAATAAAATTTCGCATGGAACAACTTGGGCTTACTCAGAAGGATATGACACCATATTTCGGAAGTAAGAGTAAAGTTTCTGAAGTCTTAAATGGGAAACGTACCCTTACTCTAGCAATGATGAGAGCGTTAAACACTAGTTTAGGCATTCCTGCAGAAATTTTGCTAAGGGAACCTGATGGTAATTTTCCCACATCATACAAGAATATAGAGTGGTCTAAATTTCCGGTTCTTGAAATGGTAAATCGTGGGTGGTTTCCAAAAGTTGATAACATAAAAGAGAAATCAGAAGAATTACTTAGAGGTTTAATAGCTGAGGCTGGAGGCTTAGATATTATTCCAGCTAGTAACTTTCGGCAAGGAGCCAAGGGAAGATACAATCCTAAAATGGAAAAGTATTCACTATCAGCATGGTGTTTACGAGTAATATCACTTACTAAAAAACAAAAATTTAATACAAAGTTTGATAGAGCCCCAATCAATCTAAAATTTTTGAAAGAAATTTCTCGATTAAGTTATTTTGAGAACGGTCCTTTACTTGCAAAAGAATATCTCGAAAAGCAAGGTATTCATATGATAATAGTTCCACATCTTCCTAAAACCTACCTTGACGGTGCTGCTATATTATTACCAGATGGAACTCCAATAGTTGCATTGACGTTACGTTACGACAGAATTGATAACTTTTGGTTTTGCCTTTTACATGAATTAGCACATGTTTCATTACATCTTTCAGACACAGAAAGATTTATTGTGGATGATTTAGATCTACGTATAAATGAAATTGATGAAGATAATAAAATAGAAAAAGAGGCTGATGAATTAGCTAGTGAGGCTCTAATTTCTAGACAAGTATGGGAAAAAAGATCATTAGAAAGTAAAAATAAGATAGAATCAATTTATAGCTTAGCAAGCGAGCTAAAAATACATCATGCAATAATAGCTGGTCGAATTAGATTTGAGGCTAATAATTATAAACTGCTTTCGAAACATGTTGGACACAAACAAATACGCAAGCACTTTACAGCACATTTATAGCATGCTATATCTGAGGAATTATTAACCAAGTTTTGTTTATCTGCCATCAAGTCCCACTCCTCAACACTATAATACAACACTCAAAGCCCACAATTATTTTTACTCACTTGTAATAATATTTAAGTTTAATCCTTCAAACTCTATTGGAAATTTTTATCTTTTTAATTATGTTGTATTAAGAAATGCAGAATAGTGGTGTCTATGTTTTGGATTGAGGTTTTATTTGAAATGTGTTTCATGAAAATTATATTATTTGTAAGAACTTTTTTATAGATGGAATATTACGAAAGTAATATGGTCTAATTCATAATTAGAGGTTGTGTCAATGAAAAATACTTATCGTTCAACAATTATTTTGTTATTTCTCTTTTTGTTAACAAATTCAATATTAATTTCACAAACAAGCGATGCTACTTCAAGAAAAATTGGGTTTTTAACAGGTAATAGAATTGGGCTATCGGCCTATAATGATGGGGCAATATCAGGATTTCGGCAAGGAATTGACATAAGAGGGGAATGGCCTCTTGGTAGTGGTGAGAGTTATATTGGGGATATTACACCATGTATTGGAGTGGAGTTGCCTGTGAAGGATTATAACAACGATGGAATTCAAGATACTATCCATTCTGTTATTATATCAAGAGGTCCTCGTTTACATCAAGGTTATGAAATACATCCAGTTTTTAGCTATTTTTGGGGTTTTAATCCATTACCCAATTATGTAAACGAAAACTCAAATAGTTTGCCAGTAAGTCATATTCCAAACTCTTGGCCCACTAATTGGGGCGGTGTTTGGCCAGGGCTTTTTAATTCTGGTATATTTATAGCTGACCAAGCAGCATTTTTTAAAATGGATGATTATTGGGATGATGAATTTAATGAAAACTATCACCCCATTAAATCTGATTCAAGTATTACAGGCCTTGGTATTGAAGTAGCTGTTAGATTATTACAATTTAATACTGATGGGTTAGAAGATGTGTTCTTTAGGGTTTATGATATTACAAATAATAGTGATTATAATTACGAAAAAGTATTTTTTGGTAATGTAACAGGAACTCTCATGGGCGGAGATGGTGATAGTGCAGATGATTTAGCTGATTTAGATGAAAATACAGGAATTATTTATTCTTGGGATTCTGATGGAGTAGGAAACAAAGGACAAAGAACCGCAACAATGGGTGAAGCATTTATTGAGACTCCATCATTTAAGGATGTTGGACAATTCGGATTTTTCGCAGCGAGTGTAATGCCGAATATGAGCAATGATTCATTATTGTGGGATAGATTTACTAGACCATATCCATATAGTTCTAACCCTCCAATTCCAATGGATGGAGATATACTGTATAGCACAAAATTATTTTCTTTAAATTCTAAAGAAACCAAGCGAGTTGTTTCAGTTATAGTTTTTGATTATTCGCATATAGGAGTGGAGCAAAAAACACATTTAGCAGAGGCTCTTTGGCATAACCAGTTTGATAAACAAAAATTATTAAATAATATAAGTATTCCTAATTTTGATGGTGCTTCTGAATTTACAAATGAAGATCCTATTAACTGGGAAAGTTCAAATAGTAACGGGAAAGTTGAGATACTATATTCAGGAGATTTTGGCAACACATGGCAATCAATTGCAAAAAATATTTCAAACAATGGAAGTTACAATTGGAGTTCTAACAGTTCCAATATTCATGAAAGTCCATTTGCTCAAATAAAAATAACATTACAAGATAGTGGCTATTATGTAGGAAATTCTATTTCTAATTATTTTCATTTAAATTTAACTGGTAATGGCTTACCCAAATTAAATATACTAAACGAAGATGACCTATATTATAAAACGCTAACTGAAAGTAGTATCGATTTGTCACTCCTAATTGGTGATTCGGAGAAAGAGAATTTGTCATTAAATATTTATTACAAGCAATCAAAATTTAGTACATATAAGCTTTTTGATAATAAAAATTATACCTTTTCAAGAGAGGCGCAAGTATATAATCTTGATCTTATCAATATTCCTAACTCAGATGAAATATACCTTAAGTTTGAGCTAAGTGATTCTGAAAATATGCTTGTTTACGAAACTCAAAGAATAAGTAAATATCATGAGAGAGAGGCTCAACCAAGTGGATATATTAATGTTCTCTCGGGGTATTCAGAGAGCAGTTTGGATATATATATAGTTAATAAAGATGCATTATCACCAGAAGAATATCTTATCACATTTGATGACACTTCATCATCTGAAAATGTGTTTTTCAGTGTAGAAAAAAAAATAGACGGTACAAAAATACTTGAAAATGAGCTGTTACTCCCTCAGACAGAGTCAAAAATCTTTAATGGTATTGTATTTAAGCCTGATTATGTAAAAACAGAATTAGACTTATCCAAATCATTTTGGAAATCAAACGTATTAAGCGATTACAACTTTACAATGGAACCGTTCAAAAATCTGGCGGACACAATTGATAATGGTTATGGATTGCCAAATGATTATAAAATAATATTCTATGAAGAGAACGTTATTACTTCTGTTGCAGATACTATAACTGAACGATTTATAGGAACATTGCAGATTAAGACCATAATTCCTTCAAAACCTGTAAATTTTAGAATCTGGAATACTACCGAAAATAAAGAGGTAAACTTTACAACATTTAATACTGGAACTTTGACTTCATTTACAAATATTTGGCTACATGAAGAAAATTTAGCCAATAGAAAAAGAACTTGGCGGATAAACCTTACTACATTGGAACCAAATAATTACCCAGTTGGTATCGATACATTATGTTTATCAACCCAAAAGGGGTTTTCTATTTATGACTCATTAGTTATTAAAGATTTAGCAACAAATGTTGAAGAAACAAATTTTATTCCTTCTGAATACCATCTTTCTCAAAATTATCCAAACCCATTTAATCCAACAACAAGCATAGAGTTTTCAATTCCAACAAAAAGCCATGTATCGCTTAAAATATATAATTTATTAGGTGAAGAAGTTAAATCTTTAGTTACAGGAGAAAGAAATGCAGGTAAGTATAAACTAAAATTTAATGCAAGTAATTTGGCTTCTGGTGTTTACATATATAGATTAAGAGCGGGATTATTTTCAAGTTCTAAGAAATAAATTTTGCTAAAATAGAATGGAAATAAGAATATAACACCTTAAAAAAGTAAAATGTTTTTGGGGTGTTTTAATATTTCAATATTGTCAAGTCCCACTCCTCAACACTATAAGACAACACTCAAAGCCCACAATTATTTTTACTCCCTTTTTAATATGACTTAAGTTTAATCCTTCAAACTCTATTGGAAATTTTCATCTTTTTAGTTATGTTGTATTAAGAAATAGAGCAGAGTGGGTACATTATGGGATCTTTCTGATTGGGTATTAGTTGAACTGCTTTTCTTTGAATAATAAAATTATTAGAAAAATAAATTATAATAGCTTTACAGAAAAATAGAAGAGTGTTAGAAGAACGTTCTTTCTTACTACTCACTAATTGTAATAATTTTATGTTGGGTTAATATATTATAGTTAGGATTACAATGTGAATAAGGAGAAAATTAAATGAAAAAGATTTTGTTATTACTATTTATATTCTCAACCGTACATTTTGCTCAATGGACAATATCATATAAACAAGATACTGAATTCACAAATATTGGAGATGTTGTTTCTGCTATTGATGATAAAAATGGAGGTGTCTTTATAATACATGGTTTTCACGATTATAGCATTGAACGAACATTTCTGCCAATTTTTGAACATATAGATAAATATGGATATATGGTTACCGATGGAATTGAAGTTAAAACTTTGCACGATTATTCAACCGAAGTTAAAATTCATCACTCAAGCGATAATAATTTATTCGTCTCTTTTTTAGACAATACTATTTATAAGTATTGGAATGGTCTCGCAGTTTATGCTGGAAAAACTGCTATAATCAAAATTGATACAAATGGATATCCACTGTGGGACGAACCCGTCTATGCAATAACTGATACCCTTAACCATTATGTCTATGAACTTATACCCGATGATTCTGGAGGATGTTTTGTTTCTACTTCAGCAAACTATATAGAAACTAATGCTTCATATGGTCAAAAATCTATTCAACATATATCATCAAGTGGAGAAAGATTATGGGGTGAACAAGGCGTTATGCTTTACGAGGGTTTTCAAGCTAATGGGTTACAGTTCTTTCCACCTAAAATTCATCCAAGAAGTGATAATAATCTTTTTGTTTTTGTAGTAACAAATCTAAGTTCTCCTTTTGAAATTTGTCTTATCTCTCCAAATGGAATAAAATTACTGAATACTAGCTATGCTGATAATAGAAGGTTCTTTAATTCATTACTTACTAATGATGATAAACTACTCGTGTTATCATATGATAATACTGGTGGATTTGCAGCAAATAATCTAGTTCTTGGCACTTGTACTTCCATTAAGGATACTATCACATTCAGCGATTCGACGCTTTTATCAAATTTTAATTACACTCTTTATCATACTCATTCTGCTATCGATAAAAAAAATAATATTCATTTACTTTGGCGATATGACGACGTTGAAGGTTTGGTTTCCTATTATAAAAAGATATCTAAAAAACCAAATCAGTTATATGACTCATTGGGGATTAAATTACCTGAAAACTCTTTCAACTTCTTGTTAGATAACAACACAGTTACATTCTTGCAAGTAACGGGGTCTCTTAATAGAATAGATAGTCTGGCTCAACCTATATGGGGAGTTGATGGATTAAAATTTACAATAGATGATTGTTTTACGACTAATGCAAAAATTGTAACAAATAATGATAATGGTATAATAGTTTTATGGAATGAATGTGTATCGGGTGTGCGAGGTAAATTAGTAAATAAAAATGGAAAAATTGGAATTGTAACTGATATTAAGGAAACAAGCAATGATTATTTAGATGGTTTCATTGTCTCTTCAAATTACCCAAATCCATTTAACCCAACTACAACTATTAATTTTTCGAGCAGTTCCAATTTTAAAGTAAAAATTGAAATTACAAACATTATAGGGGAGCAAATTTATGTAAAAAAAGAAAGTTTTAAAAATGCTGGCAATCATCAATTCCACTTTAACGGGGCTCAATTATCAAGTGGAATATATTTTTGCACATTTTATTTCTACAACATTCCAAACCATTTGGAAAAAATAATAACAAAAAAAATATCTTTAATTAAATAGGGAGTTTATTATGAAAAGTATTTTTGTTTTTATATTCTTAGCTTTTTTTACTGTTTTACAATCCGCACCTTTTGATACTGGTTTTATTACTTTTACACAGCCAAATGGTGTTGAGTTTAAAGCAAGAAAATGGGGTGATGAATTCAATAAATCATTTGAAACCATTGATGGATATGGAGTAATTCAAGGAAATGGTGGATGGTACTATTATGCTATAGTGGGCAAAAATGGTGAATTTACATCTTCAGAGAAAAAAGTTGGGATTTCATCCAAAAATAATATTCCACTCCATCCTAAGAGAAGTGCTGACCGAATAAGTTATTGGAAAAATGAAGAAAAGCTAGTAAATGCAGAACGTATTCAAAAATATAACGAATATGTTAACAATACAAGTGGAACAATGAATAAAAGCTATAAAAGTAATATTAATTCTATAATGAGTACTACTTCTATAAAACTTGGTGTGGTTCTTGTTGATTTTCCAACACAAGCAAGAGAAGATTGGGTTAAGAGTTTTTACGATGATATGTTATTTTCTGAAGGTACTTATTATGGGAATCGTCCAGGAGATTTAGACCCAATTTTTGGTAGCTTAAACGATTATATCATAGATCAGACAAATAGCAAATATAACGTTGTAGGCAAAAATGGACAGCCAGTAATAATAAACAACGTAGACCCAAATAATTCAAATTTAGCTGAGTGGCTGGAATTAGAATATGAAGCAACATATTATAATAATTTAGATTATCAGTACGAATTTGCTAACACAATTATTCAAGAAATAGAAGCAGAATATGGTACTGCCGAACTGAAAAGTTACGATGTAATTGGGATAATATTTGCGGGAGATAATACTAGTGGTTATTTTGGTGCAACCGCTCGATCTGCAAAATTAAGTGATGGTACAGATGTATATACCATTAGGGTTCCAGAGGTTGATCAATCAAATGTAATTCATATTGGATTAATTGCACATGAATTTTGTCACCAAGCTTTTTTTTTAGGTGATCAATATCTGGGCGATATTCATCCTGGCACACATTGTTTAATGGCTAATGGATTAATTAATGGCCCAGTTGGGGCTAGTGGTTCATGTCCTGCACCAATTAATATAGGATATAAGGTTGATTTGGATTGGGTGATACCTGAAACGATAACCAAAGGAACTCTTAATAAAACACTATCCTTTGATATAATTTACAAAGTTGAAATCTATGGTGAAACCAATGAATTTTTTCTATTAAATATGTATGAGGACGAGGGCTATTATGAATATACTCCGTCTCAAACAGCTGCTCAAGAAGATGGATTATCAATTTGGCATTGGGATAGAAATGCCTTTGAACAAGATTGGGCAGAAATAGAATTGGCCTCTACCTCAAATTTTAAGTTTCCTTCTAATAAAAATGGGATACAGTCTTTCAATGATTTTTCATCTATTAATTCAAAGAAAAGAGATGGAACTTTGTCTGATGTGGCCATTGATGACATTGATGTTAATATAGTAATGCAGCCTTTTAGCTTTGAAGTAATACTAGATGTTTTAGACCCTGCTCCACAAGCACCACAGAATTTTCAAGTCTCTTTTCAATTGGATCAGAATCCAATATTAAGTTGGATAGCAAATACAGAGCCAGATATTGATGGTTATAGAGTTTATAAGAAATATACGACTTCAAGTGGAACACAAACAACAAATGTTTTTACGACAAACACAAACTATTCTGACACAGATTTTATTGCAAATTTCAAATTTGGAGAGGATTTAGTAGAGTATTGGATAGTTGCAGAAGATATTAATAGTAATGTTTCTAGTGAATCCCAACATATCAGTGGTGATGGGACGAGTTATTATCAGTGGAAAAAAGCCGCCGACGAAACGGTAGGAAATGATATTAAAACTTATGAATTAAGTAGTAATTTCCCAAATCCATTTAATCCGACAACACAGATTAGTTATCAGATCCCTAAAAATGGTTTTGTTAACCTAGTTGTTTATAACTCACTCGGTCAACAAGTTACAACTCTAGTGAATAAAATTCAGAACAGTGGAAAGTATTCAGTTCGGTTTAATGCAGCGAATTTACCAAGTGGTATATATATTTATAAGTTACAAGCGGGTGAATTTTGTTCAACAAAAAAAATGTTACTTACAAAGTAGCAAATTTAATAGGGGTAAGTGCATTCTTGCCCCTTAATTTATAAGTTATGAATATAATCATTGGCTAAAAGCATCTGCCATTACGCTTTTGTTTGTCTGTTTTAACTGAATTCCTAGACACTATAAATTCTCAAAACAAGAAAAACCAAAAAGTTACCCCTCGGACAAATGTCCAAAGCAAGAAAATATGAGAAGTGGAGCTTTAACTAAATAGTCAAAGCAAGAAAATATGGGAAGTGGAGCTTTAACTAAATAGTCAAAGCAAGAAAATATGAAAAGTGGGGCTTTAACTAAATAGTTAAAGCAAGAAAATATGGGAAGTGGAGCTTTAACTAAATAGTTAAAGCAAGAAAATATGAAAAGTGAGACTTTAACTAAACATTAAAGGAAAGAAAAACTAAAACGGGAAAAAATGATGTTTTGTTTTTGCATAACATATTAAGGCAAAAGCAATTTGTAAAGAATAAAAGGAGCCGCAAAATGAGCAGAATAAATAAAATAATTACAACAGTAAGAAACACTGAAATTAATACGCTCACCGATGAAATAATAACCGAATATGCCAATTCCGAATTGAGCACCGATGAACATTTAGTAACTATTTTTGACCTTTTACAACCACTAAACAACAAATTAACAGAAGCAATTAACCGAATAAAGGCTGAAAGTAATCTTGCCGAAAAGGATAAGCTTAGGGATAACAAATTAAGAGCAGTATATTTTCTTACAGTGGGTTTTGTGCATCATCCCAATTCAACAATTAGTTCTGCTGCAAAGGTAATAGATGCAGTATTAAAACATTATGGAGTTGATATAGTAAACCAAAGCTATGCAACAGAATCATCTTTAATTGAGTCGTTGTTGGTTGAGTTAGCAAAAGAAGATTTACAAGCTTACATTGCATCATTGTCTGGTTTAAGCCAATCTATTGAAGAGTTAAGTGCTGCACAAAGTCTGTTTGAAGAGGCACAAGTTAAATTCCAAACCGAAAAAGCAGCCGAAGGCACTAAAGAAAATGCAAGTGAAATTAAGAAGGAAGTAATTGTAATAATTAACAATAAACTGGTAGTTTACTTACGTGCTATGGTAATGGTTGATGAATCAAAATATGGTAAATTTGGTAGAGTTGTAGCTCAGACAATTGAAGATATGAACGTAATAATTAAAAAGAGAAAGAAAACTGTGGTTGCTAAAAAGAATGGAGATAACTGAGGTAGTGTCGAGGTAAAATCAGTGTCGAGGAGTGCCCACCAAAATTTATTGTGCAACATGGAAATGAGGAATATCAAATTATTGATGTAGATATTGTATTATTCGTTACAAAATGGATTAAATAGTACGTTTCTTACTTAATAATTAAGTTTAATGCATGTGATTCTTTAATGTTTTTTGAAATATTTATACCTCTTAAACTTTGAATCCGTATATGATTTGCTTAGTTTTGCCAATCGAAAATTTAAGAAATAAGAAACGGCACATACTAAAGTATTTGTACCATAATTCAAACAAAAACAAGATAGAAATTAACCTATGAAATCACTTAAAAGTCTAAATGAAGCACAACGCGCAGCTGTGCAATATAATTCGGGTCCACATTTAATTGTAGCTGGAGCTGGTTCTGGTAAAACTAAAGTACTTACTCATAAAATTGCGTATTTAATTGAAGATGGCTTTGACCCTTCAAACATTTTATCTCTTACATTTACGAACAAAGCCGCCAATGAGATGAAGGAACGCATTACTGCGATGATTGGGGTAACAAAAGCTAAAAAACTTTGGATGGGAACATTTCACTCCATTTTAGCTCGAATAATGAGAACAGAAGCAGAAAGTTTGAATTATCAAAAAAACTTTTCTATCTATGACAGAGATGATTCTGTTTCATTAGTAAGTAATATTTTACTTGCATTAAATCTTTCTATAGATAATAAAACTGCATCTGCTATTCAACATCAAATTAGTTCGTTAAAAAACAAAATGATACTTCCAGATGAATATGCAAAACATCATGCTAGCACTTTATCAGAGAAGAAAATAGCACAAGTTTATATTGAGTATAACAAAAGACTATTTGAAAATAATTCTATGGATTTTGATGATTTATTACTGAAACCTATACAGTTATTTAATAATCATCAAAGAATTTTAGCAAAGTACAAAAAAGAATTTAAGTACGTTCTTGTTGATGAGTTCCAAGATACAAATAAGGCTCAATATGAGATAATTAAACTTTTGGTTTCCGGTAGAACAAAGCTTTGTGTTGTGGGTGATGATGCTCAATCAATTTATGGATGGAGAGGGGCAGAACTTGAGAACATGCTCAACTTTGAAAAGGATTTTCCAAAAACTGAAACATTTAGACTTGAACAAAATTATAGGTCTACAAAAAGAATATTAAAAGCTGCTGGTTCTGTTATTAAAAATAATCCAGACCAGATTGCTAAAACTCTTTGGACTGATAATGAAGATGGTGATTTACTTTCAATTATCCGTTGTTCTGATGAAAAAGATGAAGCATTTCAAATTGCAAAACAAATTAAAAAAGAGATTACTACTCAAAAAATATCTCTAAAAGATATTGCAGTTCTTTATAGAATAAACTCACAGTCCAGAGCATTGGAAGAAGCATTGCGTCGTGAAAAACTTCCTTACAAAATTGTTGGTGGTGTTGAGTTTTATAAAAGAAAAGAAATTAAAGATCTTGTTGGATATTTACGTGTACTAGCAAACCAAAATGATGAAGAGAGTTTATTAAGAATTATGAACTTTCCTCAACGTGGTATTGGTAATACTTCAATTAGTAAAATGATTGCTTTTGCTCGTAAGTTAGATTTAACTCTCTTTACTACAATGTCTAGAATTTTTGAAGTAATTGAAGTGAAAGAGAGAATTCAAAAAAATGTTAAACAATTCAAGATTATACTTGATAAATATATAGACTTAAAAAATCAGCTTTCTCTAACCGAGTTAACTTCTGCATTAGTAGATGAACTAGGCATTCTAAAAATGTATAAAGAAGAGAATAGTGTAGACTCTCGTGCAAGATATGAAAATGTTCAAGAATTATTAAGTGGTATTGCTGTATTTTCTAAAGAAAACAAAGCTGCAACACTTGATGATTTCTTATCAGAAGTATCTTTAATTGCTGGAGTTGATTCATACGAAGAAGATGATAACTATGTTACATTGATGACTATACATAGCTCTAAAGGATTAGAGTTCCCATTTGTATTTATCTCAGGTTGTGAAGAAGATATTTTCCCTCTTAATCAAAAATTTGATTCTGATTCAAAAGTTGAGGAAGAGAGACGTTTATTCTACGTTGCTGTTACCCGTGCAGAGCGGAAAGTGATTTTCTCTTACGCACGTTCTCGTTATAGATTCGGTGAAGTTGCATACCAGGATGTTTCTAGGTTTATAGGTGAACTTGACCCAGAAACTGTTAAAGAGCTAAATCCTAATGGACGTAAGTCATCCTCAAGAAGACGTAGAGCTTATTATGATGAGTTATATCAAGAGGATTTTGATGATTTTGATCAAGAAAGAAGATCATTAAGAGTTGGTAGCCGAGTTAGTCACGAAAAATTTGGTGAAGGTAAAATACTTGCAATAAATGGAATCGGAGAGAGTCAAAAAATAAGCATTGCGTTTGAAAGTTTTGGCACAAAACATCTTCTTACAAAATTTGCGAAGTTAACAATTATTTAATTTATTAGAACAAAAGGAAAAATTATGAAGATAGGTGTGCTAACAGGTGGGGGAGACTGTCCAGGGTTAAATGCAGTAATAAGAGGTGCAGTTCGTAAATCTCTATTATTAGGACATGAAGTAGTGGGCATTAGAAATGGTTGGAGAGGTTTACTTAATAAAAATTATTATACTCTTAACCATGAAGAAATTTCCGGAATTCTTCATCGTGGTGGAACTATACTTGGCTCATCGAGAACAAATCTTTATGAGGAAGGAAAGAACTATTACCAACAAGCTATTGATAACTACAAAGCTATGGAGTTAGATGCTCTTATAGCTATTGGTGGTGAAGATACGCTTGGTGTAGCGTCAAAACTCTATAAAGACGGATTGAATGTAATTGGTGTTCCAAAGACTATTGATAATGATCTTAGTGGAACGGATTTTACATTTGGGTTTGATACAGCAATTAATATTGCTACTGATGCAATTGATAGATTACATACAACAGCAGAGTCTCACGATAGAGTTCTTGTTGTCGAAGTTATGGGTCGTCATGCTGGTTGGATTGCGTTACACTCTGGTCTTGCTGGTGGTGCTGATATTACACTGATTCCAGAAAAACCATTTACAATAAAAGAAGTTTCGGAAGTAATTAAAAAACGTCATGCAAGAGGTAAATCATTTAGTATTGTTGTTGCATCTGAAGGAGCAAAAATTAGTACTGAAAGTGAGAATGATGATGATGGTTCTTTTGTTTTACAGAATTTGAAAAAAGATTCTTTCGGGCATGTTGCTCTAGGTGGAATTGGAAATATTATTGCTGAAGAGATTGAAAAAGAGACTGGTTATGAAACTAGAGCAGTTGTTCTTGGTCACATACAGCGTGGTGGTACTCCAACTGCATTTGATAGAGTTCTTGGAAGTAGATTTGGAATTAAAGCAGCCGAGCTAGCTGATAAAAAAGATTTTGGAAAAATGACTGCTTTACGTGGAAGCAAAATTGTAGCAGTGTCTCTTGAAGAAGCAGTTGGTACGTTAAAAGTTGTTGACGATGAGATTTATAATGAAGCTCAAGCTTTGTTTGGATAATATTTCGTTAATTTAGTGAATGTTATTAAGCCTCTCCAATTTGGAGAGGCTTTTTTTTATCACTCGTGTTAACTAGATTATATAGAATCCGTGGCCGGGTAGATATATATGTGATCCTATAGATATTCTTAATCCAGCTCGAACGATTTCCCAATTATTTTTCTTACTACAAACTCTAATAATTTCAAATCATCATCCATAAATATGAAAAAATCCGCTCCATACTCAATTGAGCGAATTCTCTTGTGCCTATTCCTTGGACTTGTATAGACAACAATTCTAGTTCGGGGATAATTTAAATTAATCTCCTTAATGAACAGAGTATTTGTCCCTTCAGTAAATTCAATATCAGTTATTATCACATCAAATTTTTTCATTATATGTTTTTCTATATAATCTTTTTTTGATGTTTGAACAATTTGGTCAATATGGTATTCATTGTGAAGAACTGAATAAATTTCTCCTCGCAGAATATCAGAATCATTAATTATGCAAATTGTGGCTTCTGCTTTTGGAATCTCGTTTACAATTTTAAAACGGTCTGTATTGCGAGTAGTAGAATCACTAGAACTATTACCTATAAGAGTCATCATAACATTCTTCCATTATTTACTATAGGTAATCTATTTTTTTAATAAAACATTAGGTAGAACAGATATTGTACTTTTTATGTAGTGAATATAATTACAAGTTTGTAACAAAAAATGCTACAAGATACAGTAGCCTAAATCTTGTTTTAGTGTTTATAATTAGAAAAATATTTTTGTAGATAATGTAATTTAATATTCTTGTGCAAAGATATTCTGAATTTTATTAACTGCGTATTTAGCCTTAAAACTAAATAAATCTAATGACGAGAATAAATAAAAGGGGAAAATGGGGTTTGTGAATGCAAATATTTCTCCGTTAAATTGGCTTTCCCTTTTTAGTATTTGCATTATAATTTTCTAAAATCTCACTCTTTTGATGGTATTTAATTAATTGAGATAAATTCTTAATTTGGCTCACGTCCGAAATTGCAAACCTTCAATTCTCGATTAAAAACTAATTAAAACTATTGGTATAGTTATTGCCTTTTGCATATAAATAATTCAAATAATAAAAGCGTGGAAAAAATGGATCTTACACCAATTATTTATAGTTCAATGGTAGTTGTATTCTCTTTATTAGGTTTGGTAATAGTAGTATCGTTTGCATGTTCCAAAATGTCATTTTGCAAAAACAAAACAAATAGAAGAGTAAAAAGCGTAGAGAAAAAATATGATGTAGAAAAAGTATTACCCAGTATTAGTAAAGAGCAAATAGTTCCCATAGTTAAAAATGAATTATTTAAATTTGCTACGCCAGAGGTGAAAAAAGAAACCATTTCTTTTTCTATTCCAGAGATTGAAGAAACTCTATTTGAACAAAATGTGATTAACTATAGTAGACAAACAGAATTTATGAGTAGAGGGAGAGTCGAAAATGAATATGCAAATAGAGCCTCACGATATTCTGTTGTAAATTCTTATGATAGGAGTGAATCATTTTCAAAAATGTCTGTTCAATATTCTTAAGTATAGTATTTAAGCGATTAATTTATTTTTAATAACATAATATGCAAGTTCCATATTATTGTTAAAATCCATCTTTGCTAAAATTCTTGTTCTGTATGTATTTACAGTATTTACACTAATTGACTTCGCTTCAGCAATATCCTTTATTGACTTCCCTCTTGCAATCAAACACATAACTTCAAATTCTCTATTAGAAAGTTTATTATGTGGTGTTTGGTTAAAATTATCACTTATTGTTTCAGCTAGTTTTTCGGCAATAGATGGGGTAATATACTTTTTTCCTGTTGATATTGTTCTAATAGCTTTCAATAACTCTTCAGCAGGAGCTTCCTTGCTTATAAATGCATTTGCACCTGCTTTAATAGCTCTAATAGCAATTCGTTCTTCAGGTTGCATAGTAAAAATTAGTACAGGTAGTTTTTGCTCAAATTTTCTAAGATCCTCAAGAATCTCTATCCCACTTCTTCCAGGCAGCCCAACATCTAGGATAACAATATCAAACTTATCACTTCTAATTTCATTCAATAAAGCTTCACCGGTTTCAACCTCTGCAATTATTTCTAAATCAATCTCGTTATTAATAATTCGCTTTACACCCTCACGAATAACTTGATGATCATCGGCAATAATAATTCTTAACATAATAATCCAGCTGAACTGTTTTTTTGAAGTATTGCGTTTATTATTAAAAATAATAAGAAAATAGACTCCAAAATACTTATTTTTTAATTAATGATTAAATCAAAAAAGTTATAAAGGTTGGAAAAGAAAATAAACTACAAAATAAAGTGGCAACATGTACTTATAACTTTTGCCATTGTTTTAGCAGTATTGCCCGCCCTTATTATTGGATTGAATTTAATTAGTAAAACTGAACAAGAACTTACCCAAAGTGTAAATTTACAACTAACCAATATTGCAAATAATGTAGCTAGTGAAATAAATTATTTCTTTGTAGACCAACTTGAAAAGCAGTTTTTAATAAAAAAAAGTATCGAAAATGAAAGTCTTGGTGTTAATGAAAAAATTGCTCTAATAGTATCTGCAGTTAGTAGTATTGATGAGTTAATTTCAATCGAACTTATTTTTAGTGAAAAAGCTGGATTTACATCTGCAATTCAAAGTCAAAAAGCTTTTGTAGATAGTTTAGTCCTAGCGAATAATAAAGAGTTATCCGAATTAATTAAAAATAGTAGTGTTGTTGCAAGTAAATTGATTTCCGAGGATAAGCAATTCGGAAGTCCTATGTATATCAATTCATTAAACCACTGGTGCATATATTCTATTTTGCCAGTAAAATTAAATGATGCTCCGGAAGCTTATTTAGTTTCCCTAATTGGTTTGTCATCATTAGAGAAAAATTTATCCAGACCTTCCTATAGCGTAGCTGGTTCACTAATTATTGCTAATGAGCAGGGTGAAACTATTTTTAATAGCATAGACTCACTAACAAACCAAGATATTGTGAGTGATGCCATAGATATGTTAAGTGGAGATGCTCGTGTTACTGAGGTTTCAAGCTACGTTATTGATAATGAGAAATTTGTTTTTTCAGCTGCATTTACAGAAAATATCAAATGGGTGGTAATTGCAATTGAAAATTATAATCAAGCCTATTCTCTTGTAACAGATATGAATAAAACTATGAATATTTGGATTGCTTTGGGAATTGCTCTCGCCATACTTTTTGGAATTATCACCACTCAAAGAATAAGAAAGCCAATTAATCATTTAGTAGAGAAAGCGTATGAGCTTTCTAATGGTAATTTTGATATTGTTGTGGATTATAAGTTGGATGATTCTATTGGAATTCTGGGAACTTCAATGGAGGCTATGGGTAAATCGCTAAAAAGCAGTTTCCTAAAGATTGAAAAACAGAATGTTGAATTAGAAGAGTATAATAAAACACTTGAGAACAGAGTTTTTGAACGTACATTAAAATTAAAAGAAACAAATGACGATTTACAAAAAGCTTATACTCAAGTTTTAGAACTAAATAATGAAAAGAATGAATTCCTTGGAATTGCAGCGCACGATCTGAAAAATCCATTAGTAGCAATTAAAGGATTTGGTGAAATTATACTACATGATGACGGACTTACAAGAGAGGATTTGGAAGAATTTGCTGGAACAATTGTGGAATCTTCAGAAAGAATGTTTGACATTATAACAAGCCTTCTTGATATAAATAAAATTGAAGAGGGAAGAGTTAGCATTAAGTATGAAGTTACCTCGGCAAATGAAGTTGTCAGAACTCTTATAAAGCAAAATATAGAGTCTGCTAAAAAGAAAGAGATCGTAATTAGTTTTAATCCACTTAAAGAAGATGCTGAATTTAATACTGATAAAACTTTAGTATCTCAAGTTCTCGATAATTTTATCTCTAATGCTCTTAAATTTTCTCCAATAGGAAAGAATATTGAAATCAATATTATAAATCTTTCAGAAACTATAATTTTTGAAGTTAAAGATAATGGACCTGGTTTAAGTGAAGATGATAAATTAAATCTATTTAAGAAATTTGCAAAGCTCTCAGCAAGACCAACTGCTGGTGAAAATTCTACTGGATTAGGACTTTCAATTTCTAAAAAAATTACAGAAATGCTTGGTGGTAGTGTTTTTGTTGAAAGTGAACTTGGAAATGGTGCTAAATTTAAAATTGAATTACCAAAATAACGCTTACCATTCTATAGAGGGAAGTTCGGACTTAAAATAATGCAAAAATAAATAGTATCTTATAGCCCCTAAAATAAAACTAAAAATGATTTATAAAAGAAAAAATAATTTCGTAACACTAGCATCACAAAGCGTAGTAATACTATTCTTGCTGTTCAATTTTAGTTTTGCCCAAAATAGTAGTATCAAAACAATTAAATATCAAAATCAGTCATTAAGAGATATTGCAAGTGAATATCTTGGAAATCCTGATTATTGGGAAACTATTTTGCAATTTAACAATTTAGAATCAGCTTCTGAATTAGAAGAGGGCATGACTATAAATATTCCGACTGGATTGGTCACTTCCACATTGCAGAAAATTGATGAAGCAAAAAGTAAAATTAGTGATGCAAATAGTAATGGGGCAAAAGTCTTAACTCCAGAGTTAATTAGTGAAGCGGAAATAAATTTTAACAAAGTAATATCATTAAAGCAACTTGGAAATTGGGATGCTGCCTATGATACTCTGCACGATGTCTTAAAGTTAGCAACTGAATCATTAGAGCAAGTAAGATTATTAAGAGAGAGTTCTGCCAATGCTACGGTTTCGTATACTCAAGGTGAAGTAGAAACAAGAAAACCAGTAGAAAAACTTTGGAGTGATGCAGAACTATATTCAAAGTTATATGAAGCTGATAGAACTAGGACACTATCAAACTCTATTGCAGAAATTACATTCATTGATTTAAGTAGAATCAGGTTGAATGAGAATTCACAAGCATTAATTCAACATTCACGAATTGATATTCTTAAAAACAAAACAGAGACCAAAGTTAAGCTTATTAAAGGGGATGCTTTTGCATATCTGCTACAAAGTCCTAAAAAGAAATTTGATATTGATATTCCAGGGCTGGATGTAAAAATTAAATCAAGAAGTTTTTGGGTAGAAAAAGAGAAAGTTGCCACGAAAATTGCAAACTATGATGGGGAGATTGAACTTGCAACAGAAGATATTACTGTAGTTGTCAAGAAGAATCAAGGTTCAATAATCCCAGATGGAGGTGTTCCTTCTGAACCTAAAGATTTACTTTCTGCACCAGTTTTAATTTCACCAGAAAACATGGGAAAATATTTCGAGGATAACCTACAGTTTCATTGGGAACGAGTTAGTGGAGCAAAGCAGTATTGGATTGAATTAGCATCGGATAATTCATTTCAACAAATTGTTTTTTCGAAAAAGAACGTTAGAGATAATAAAGCAAAAATTGCTGACCTTTCTCCGGGAATATATTTTTGGCATGTTTGTACAATTGATGAATATGGCTTCCCTGGTGGATTTAGTAAACAAAATGTTCTAATGATAAGCGAAGATAATACACAGCCATTTTTATTTATAGTATCTCCAAAAAATATGGATGTTACAAAATATAAATCTATACCAATTATTGGAGAAGGTGAACCTGGGCTTAAAGTATTTATCAATGAACAAGAAATAGAGATTAGCACAAAAGGTGAGTTTACTTCTGAAGTTAAACTAGATGATGGGCAAAACAGAATTAATATTTCTACTATTGATGAGACTGGAAACAGAACTAGTATAGCTCGAACAGTTTTTTATGAATCATCCAGTCAGGTTCAAAATAGAATTACCACTCATAATTTTGATTTAAACAACCACTTATTTATTACAAATAAAACAGAGTTTCGTCTAGTTGGAATTACACGTCCACTCTCTCATATTAGATTTTATATTAATGAAAATGAAGTATCGATATATGCTGATACTATGGGAATTTATTCAGTTAATCTTAATTTAGTTAATGAAGTCAGTGATCTAACCCAGATAATAATTACACCTGCTGGGTATTCAATATCCTCCAATTATAAAATTATATTAGATAATAAAAAACCAATCCTAAGAATATTTAATCCTATTCCAAAGTCCACTAAAAATGGAACAATAAGACTTGAAGGTTCAGTCGTTGGTGGAGATTCACTCTTTATTAAATCTGAGTTGATAAATCTAGCTAATAATAAATTTGAGAAAACACTCAATTTAAATGAAGGAAAAAACAGTTTTGATATTGTTGCAATGGATATTGCTGGGAACAGAGTAAGCAAAAGTATTTCGGTAACAATGGATTCTGTACCTCCAACATTATTAGCACATAAGTTTCAGCAAGATTTGCAAAAT
>CBDUTO010000064.1:0-23617 GCA_965370315.1 uncultured Melioribacteraceae bacterium | reverse complement strand
ATTTCTGATAAATCTTTTTCGATTTCCACATTCTCGAATCCATTTTCTTGCATTATATTTTTAACATCATCTGCTTGTCCAAGTCCAACTTCAAAGAAAAGCACTCCATTTTTTTTAAGTAAGACCATGCTTTTTCTTGATATTTCTTTGTAGAACTTGTATCCATCACTAAAATCTGTTACTGCTATATCAGGTTCAAATTCTGTAATTTCTTTTTGTAAAGTTTCATATTCGTTTTTATTAACATATGGTGGATTTGAAACTATAATATCAAATGTGTTACTGTACTTCTCTAAGCTATCGGTTAAAATATCAGATTTTATAAATCCAACACGTGATTTTAAATCATGGAATTCTCTATTTTGTTCAGCTACTTTTATTGCTTCTGCAGAGATGTCAATTGAAATTACTTTTGACTCTGGTAAATTCATTGCTAAAGATATTGGAATATTTCCACTTCCAGTTCCAATATCTAAAATTTTCAGTTCATTATCTTTTGGATACTTCTCTAAAATTGTTTCAATTAAAATTTCTGTTTCCTGACGTGGAATTAAAACATTTTTATCTACAAAGAATTTTAATCCATAAAACTCAACATCGCCAACAATATATTGGTATGGTTCAAAATTTCCACGGCGAGCTATAAAATCTCTATAAGTGTTTGTTTCTTTTGTGTTTAGAGGTTGATTAAAGCGCAAATACAAATCTAAGCGTTTGCATTCAAGAATGTGAGCTAAAAGGAGTTCCGCATTCATACGAGCAGATTCAATTCCCTTCTTTTCAAGAAAATTTGATGAGAGTTCTAAGGATTCTAATACTGTGAGCATAAGTAATTATTTAATTTGAAAAGTTAAAGATATTCAATTTACGTGGTTTCAACAAGTTTAAGCACCTTTCGGAAACTTTGTTTCGGTTATTTATCCTGCCCATACTAATGTGCTTCGTCGCATGTCGCTTCAACGTGCTCAGTAATAATTTAGAAATAAAATCTATTTATACTTTTGATTATATGTATTAACTATATATTCAGCTACAGATCTTGCCTCGCCTATTTTTAATCCTTGATTAGGCATTGGAGGATATTCCGGGTTGATTTTTTTCGGATTATGAATGTAAGCTACTAATCCTTCAAAATTTCCTTCATATTTTACTAAAGTTTCATTGTAAGGAGGTCCAACAATTTTTTTATCAAAACTATGACAAGCTGCACATCGTCCAGTAAATATTTCTTCTCCACTTACAGTCTCTATAGTAATACCCAGCTCTTCCATACGTGCATTTTTGTGTGCGGTATAATTAGCATCTAATATTTTGTTATTAAGCTGAGAGGATGTATCGAAAGCGACTTGCTCTTTTATGGCAACTAAAAGAAAGAGGATAAACATTATGAAAAGAGCATTACCTCTGTATTTTAAATGTGACTCCTTAATCATATAATAAAACATGATCGTAAGAACAAATAGAAATGTTATAATAAATATTGATATTAAAAATATAGAATTACTAATAGCAATTTTTGGAATAGAAGTTAAACTAACCGTGTAAATTGTTGCATGTGCCAATGTAAATATTATTGCAGTATTTAAAGAAAACTTTTTAACATATTTAGAATAATCTGTACTAAGATTTACATTCTCAGAACCAGGCTTATAAAATTTATATAAAATAACAACAGCAGTAATTACTAAAGAGAGAGAAACAAAAGAGATAAATGAAATAATAGCTTCTGGAGTTAAAAGCAATTCGAGAATTGAAATTTCACTGCCCCACTTTGTCGAATTAGAAGCAAAACTAAACGCCGCAATAAAAGTATAAATTGAGATTGATAATAGAACAAGTCCTAAAAGACCTGATCGTAAAATTAAATTATTTTTACTTTTGTTATAGAAATCAAAATTATCTTTTAGATTTTCATCATTCCATTTATTTGATGAACACAATTTATCAACTGAACCAAGTTCGAAACTTCCTTTAAATGTGTAAATAAATACTATAGCAAAAAAGAGTAGAAACAGTGAAAAAGCAAAATACCCACTTAAATAAGTACCTGATCCTTGCATTAACTGAGCTAAAATAAAAGTCATACTAAGAAGGGGTAAAATCCCCAATGCAATTGCAGAGCTAATATTTAATGTAATTAGATCAACTAACTCTTTGGAAAATTTAATGAAAATATTATTTTTATAAACCTTCCCTTTTCTATTAAACATAATTGATAATAGTGTAGAGCCAAATAATAATCCCAAATATGAAAGTAATATTACCATTGTAAGCAGGCTTAAATAAGATAATAATTCAATGTGTTGAAACGATTGGGGTAGTGCAATATTTTCTAAAAAATCCATTCTATAAATTCCCAAATTCTGTTAAATTAACTTATCTATTGATAATATTATTACAGAGATAAGCACATAAATATTTAATTTCAAAAATAAGTTCATATAGCTAATTTTATATTTACCTTTTAAAAAGAGTTTTAAAGAATTAAATAAAAGCCAAATACTACCAACAACTAATGATATTTGTAGAAGTATCCCAGAATTCATAAAGTAAAAAGGTACTAATAAACTAAAAACAGTTAGAGCCGCAATCCAAACAACTGTAATTCTCTTAATCTGAATCTCACTAAACTTATCACTTAATGTTGGATAACCAGCGGTCTTATAGTCATTGCTGAAATATAATGATAATAGCCAAAAATGTGGAATTTGCCACATAAATAGAAACAATGCTATAATAATTAAATTCATATCCAAAAGGTTTCCACCAGCTGCGACCCAGCCAATTGCTGGCGGTAATGCTCCAATAAAAGCACCCGGAACAACAGCAAACGAAGTTTTCCTTTTTAATGGTGTATATATAAAATTGTACCAAACAAGAGTTAATCCACCTATTAACCCAGCATAAATATTTGAAACTACCACAACAATTGAAAAACCAAATAGAACTAAAACAATTGAGATAGTCATTGCAGTAGTAGGTGATATTTTCCCAGATGGTATTGGTCGTGTTTTGGTACGAGCCATTTGTTTATCAAACTCTCGCTCTTGATAGTGATTTAACCCTGCTGAACCCATTGCTAACAAGAGAACACCAAGTGAAACCAAAACCATTTCAAGATTAAATGTTGAACTAAATGCTAAATATCCAAAAACCGTAGAGAATGCAATAAACACTGTGATTTTTACTTTCCCAAGTTCAAATAGTATTAATAAATAATTCAAAAAACTATTATTTATTTGATTTTTACTATCAGTTTCGGTTAATATTTGATTAGTGCTATCCATAGTTGCTATAAAGCGTCTAAACCTTTTCCCGCTTTATTTAACCAGTTTTCAAAATCAGTTTCATTTAAGATAACTACTTGAGTGTACATCTGTGAATGATTTAATCCACAATACTCTGCACATGCAATATCGTACCTACCAATATTTTCCGTTTTAAATACTAGTTGAGTAATTTTCCCTTGATAAACATCCTGCTTAATTCTAAATGCAGGTATAAATAGAGAATGAGTAACATCTAATGATTTCATTTGCAAAACAATGGTTTTATTTATTGGGACATACAATGTATCCGAGTTATAACCATTCTCATAGATAAAATCCCAATCCCAAGTTTTTGCAATTACATCCAAATAATATGCATCTTCTGGAATCTCTTTTCCAAGTTTATAACCCTGATAGCCATAGAAAAACATTGACAAGGCAATAATAGTTGGGATAATAATCCAAATTGATTCTAATAAAATACTTCCATGAATATTTTTTGGTTCTAAATTTTTCTTTCTATGATACTTAAAAACAAAGTAAATCATAGTAAGAGTAATTCCAACTAAAAGAATAACTGAAATACCAACAATATATAACATAATTGAGTCGACCACCTCAGGATGACCGCCTGTAAAAGAAACCATAATTAACCTCTACCTAAAGGAGTAGTCTACAAAAGTTAAAGCAAAAATGACAAAAAGAGTTAAAATACTGACTATTATAAATAATTTAAATATTGGGTCATCAAATTTAATATGCATAAATATTGAAATTACTAAATATGATTTAATTGCCGCAATAGTGAGAGCAACAAAGAGAGTGTATTGCCCTAAGTCTATACCTGCTATAGATACTGTTAAGGAAGTTAATGCCAATAAGGCTACCCAAACAAGAATATAAACTCCATACCCAGTTATATGTTTATTTTCAGAATTTTCCATAATAATCCTTAGTGAATTAGATAAAATAATGGGAATAAGAAAATCCAAATTAGATCAACTAAATGCCAATATAAACCAGAATTTTCAAGAGATATTAAATTATCATAAGTAATTTTATCTTTAATAATTAAAACCATCATAATAAATAAAAGAACCATACCAATAATCACATGTAAACCGTGAATACCAGTCATAACGTAATAAAGTCCAAAAAATAGTATTTCCCCATCAGAGCGACTTAGTAGTTCTTCTGAACCAGGATAAATACCATGAGAAATTTTTGCAGCCCACTCAAACAATTTATTTACCATAAATAAAAGAGCAAATATTTCCGTGATAATTAGAAAAATAACTGCAAGTGCTTTGTGTGTTTTTTGCAATGCAACAATTGAAAGCACAACTGTTAAACTACTTGTAAGTAATATTACTGTATTTAGTGCACCAATAGTAGTATTTAATTCCATTGCAGCAAGAGAAAATTGCTCTGGATAAGTAAATCTGTAAACGGAGTAAACTAAAAATAAACCACCAAAAAGAAGAAGCTCAGTAATAAGGAATAACCACATTCCCATTTTTGAACCGACATCGTCTCGATGAATATCGTGCGTATTAGCTACAGAATTATTTTGAGTCATAATCCATCTCCTTCAATTGGCTAAAATCATATGGTTCGTGTTTAACCGTAGGAATTTCATCAAAATTCTCCAAAGGAGGAGGCGATGAAACATGCCATTCGAGTGTAACTCCACCCCAAGGATTTGATGATGCTTTTTTACCTTTAAATAAACTGTATATAAGATTCCCAAAAATTAACAGTATTGTTGCAAACATGAACCAAGAACCAACTGTCGAAATTACTTGCAGATCTGTGAATTGTGGTAAATAATCATAATATCTTCTAGGCATACCTTGATACCCAAGAATAAACTTTGGGAAATATAGCATGTTGAAGGAAATAAAGAAGAAAGCTGCAGAATATGATGCAAGTTTAACATTGTACATTTTCCCAAACATTTTAGGGAACCAGTAAAATAAAGCAGCAAAAAAGATTGTTCCAGTTCCTCCAAACATTACATAATGAAAATGAGCCACAACAAAATATGTATCGTGCAAATGGATATCAGTTGCAAGCGACCCAAGAACAAGCCCAGTTAAACCACCAATTGAAAATAGGAATATAAAACTCATAACCCATAAAAATGGAGGTTTAGGATCAATTGACCCTTTGTACAGAGTTGCAATCCAGTTAAATATTTTTACACCACTTGGAAGTGCAACCAAATATGTTAATAAAGAAAAGACCCAAACTGCTGTTTCACTCATACCACTTGTGAACATATGGTGTGCCCAAACTAGGTACCCAACAAAAGCTATAGCTAAACTGGACATTGCAATAGCTCTATATCCAAATATTGTTCTTCTGGCAAAAGTAGGAATAATTTCTGAAACGACACCCATTGCAGGAAGAATCATTATATAAACAGCGGGATGGGAGTATATCCAAAATAAATGTTGATATAAAATTGGATCTCCACCAATTGCTGGATCAAAAATTCCAATACCAAAAAGTCTCTCCAAAATTACTAAAACTATAGTTATTGCAATAATAGGAGTTGCTATTATCTGAATCCAAGCAGTTGCATAAGTTGACCATACAAATAAAGGAAGTTTAAACCATCCAAGACCAGGTGCACGCATTCTATGTACGGTAGTTACAAAGTTTAAACCAGTTAACATTGAAGAAAAACCGAGTATGAAAGCTGCAAGAATAGCGAAAGAAACATTTGTACCTGTACGAACACTATATGGAATATAAAATGTCCATCCTGTATCGATAGCACCACCGGGCATAACAATAGCGGATAAAGCAAGTATTGCACCAAGAATGTAAATCCACAAAGAAAGAAGATTTAATCTAGGAAAAGCAACATCTTTTGCACCAATTTGGAGTGGTAGGAAAAAATTTCCAAATACTGCCGGAATTCCAGGTATTATGAATAAGAATATCATAATTACACCGTGAAGTGTAAAAGTCTGATTATATGTTTGTGCATCCATAATTGTTCTACCAGGAGCAATTAATTCTAATCGCATCAATACACCTAAAAAGGCTCCCACTATAAAGAATACAGATATTGAGGCTAAGTATAAAAGACCAATTCTTTTGTGATCGGTACTAAATATCCAAGAAGCGATACCTGTAGCTTTCTTAGTTGTACCCTCTTCAAGAAAATTTTTTTCGGCTAAAACACTTTCGGTTTCATTAGCCATATATTAAAACTCCTTATAATTAAAACTAACTAATTGACTTTTTCTTTTTTAAAACGACTCCAAAAAGAAATAATCCCAGTAGTAAAAAAACAATTACACCTGAGATTCTAGTTACATTTAAAGAGTAACCTCTTCCATCAGGATCATAACTAAAACAAAATTGTAAAACTTTTGCAACTGTAGGATTGGTTTTCCCACTTTCTGCATCTAGTAAAGCCATCTTAACGTCAAATGGATTAAACTGTATTCCCAATAGATAGCGTGATATTTTGCCTTCAGGGGAAATTGCCATTAATGCACCAGGATGTGCAAATTCCTCACCTTCTTTTTTAAAATAAAAACCTAATGCATTTGTTACATTATGTATATTTACGCTGTCCCCAGTTAAAAAAGTCCATGCGCTTTTGTCTTCTTTCTTTTTCATCTGATCAAAATAATTTTTCTTCCATCTATGTGCAATGTCATGTGTTTCTGTATGATCTATACTTATAGTTATTATTTGAAAATCTTCAACAGATTTTAATTCAATTTTACCCAGTAGCCAACCCATTTCTGTGAGTAAAGGGGCACAAATACCTGGACATTCATAATAAACCATAGCTAAAAGTGTAGGTTTCTTTATCAGTTCACCTAATAAAACTGTATCACCATCTGAATTTATAAATTGAGCATCTTTGGGTATAAAATCCCCAAGCTTTTCATCTATTCCAACTGCAATATGTTCTGTACTAGCAAGAATAGAAATTGAGCTGAAAATCATAGATATAAAAAGCAATCGATAAATTTTAATTAACATCAAATTTGCTCCTTCTTAGTATTTAGATTCAAGTATGAATAAATTGATCTAAGATCTTTATCCATTAAATTAACCACTGACGCTTTGAAACCTAATGCGACCGGATCAGAGTTTAATTTTTGAACAAAATCATTATAGTCATTCTTATTTAACTTTGCGATAAATGTATAAACCACTTTTTCAATATCAAGAATATTCTCTTTTAATAGGTTTGCACTATTAATTTTATCATTTTTAATCTTGTTAGAAATGAGAATAGTTAAATCAATATAATTTTGATTTTCATCCGTAATTAGAGTTATTGATTTTTGAATAGAAATATTATTCGGTACAAGTACCCCAGCAGAGAGATTATATGTAGCATCTAATTTGTTTTTTACTTCTTCTGTTGTAACTTCTGGAAAGTCTGTAAATGTTCTAATATATTGAATTATTGCAACTCTATCTTCTGCTGGCAAAAATTCGTATGCTGTCATCCCGGTACCTGCAACACCGTCATTTATAGACTTATATATATCATAGAATGTTCGACCAGCTGTCCAGCCTTCAAGATCATGAAAATTGCGAGGTTTTGGATCTAAAACAGCAGCAGCAACACCATCACCTTTTCCTTCGTTGCCGTGGCATGAAGCACAAACATTCTCGTATTGAGTTTTTCCTTTTGCAATAAAATCAGCTGTTGGATTTGAAATTAAAGTTAAATCCATTGCAGGTTTTATTCCACCAACTTTTGTATCTATTTCTCTTATAACATTTAATGTATCAAGAGACGTACCTGGAACTGTATTAAATTCTGTTGAGTTCATAACATCCAAATAATAAAGTCCGATAGCGAGAGCAATTACAAAAAAATAGATATAAACTAATCCAAATAATCGTATTGGATTTTTCAACAATACTTTGAAATCAATTTCACTTTCAATTTTTCTTTTATTTTCCATATAAAATCCTAAAGTTAGATTAGATTATAATCTAAAATCAATTCCTCTTTTTAATCGTGGATCACCAATAGCAACTAAGTTTTGATTTTTAGCCTTGAGGTTGAAAACGACAATAATAAGTCCTATTCCAAGAAGAATAAAACCTGCTTCAATCCATCCAAAAATGAACCCTTCTGGACTATAAGTTGGCATAACAATCCAATACAAATCAACAATATGAGCAAATACTATTACAAGCGACATTCTTTTTAACGTTACTGGATTTGTTTTTGATGGTTGTGATAACAATGCAAAATATGGTATTACAAAATGGATGATCATTAAGAAAATAGTGAAATACATCCAAGTGCCTTCCCATCTTTGTAGAAACCAAGCTGTTTCTTCAGGAAGATTAGCATACCAGATTATTAAAAATTGACTAAAAGCTATGTAAGCCCAAAAATTTACAAATCCAAAAAGTAAAGCTCCGAGTGAATAGTAATGATCCCTTCCAATTCCATTTACCAGAAGTCCTCTTTCGTTTAACCAAATAATTAGAAAAGTTCCAACTGCAATAGCCGCAAGGAAAGTTCCAGAGAAATAATAAACACTAAATATTGTTGAGAACCAATGTGGCTCAAGAGACATCATCCAATCTATTGATGAGAATGTAAGAGTTAACACAAATAATGGAAGAAATATTGCAGATAGTCTTGTGTTACGCTTAGTTAACTTTGGGTCTTTTGTAACATCTTGAGCTCTTGAATTTTTAGTTATCAAAAGATGGAAGAGAATCCAGATTGCAAAATATGCGACAATTCTAACAGTGAAAAAAGTCATATTCAAGTATGGCGATTTACCCTTAAGAATTTCATCCGCAGCAACTACATCGAGATGAGTCCAATGGAAAACATCGTGTGCGTGTAAGTAAACTGGAATTGCAATAATTGGCAATATCAATAAAACAGAGGAAATAATTTCGAAAATTCTTCTAAAAGGTGTGCTCCAAACTGCTCCAACAATATACTCTAAGGCAATTAAGAATAGTGAGCCAATTCCAACACTAGAAAGGAATTCTAAAAGAACAATATTATTGAAAGCACTTCGTGTGGGCTCTGATAAATATGCAAGAACCGATAGAAGTAATCCAATTCCAAATAAACCAAACCCAAATTTGCCAAATATTGGAGGCAATCCTTTTTTATTATATTCAATTTCGTTTTCAGTTGAACTCATTATAAGTCAGACTCCTTAGCATTTAAAGACCTTTGTAACGCACGCACATATAAAATAACAGCCCATCTTTCGTTTCTATCTAATTGATAGGAATAAGACGGCATAATATTTTGCCCATCTGTAAGAACGCTGAACATTCTGCCATCACTCCAATTGCGAACTTTTTCGGAATGTAAACTTGGTGGATTTGGGAACTGTCCATTTAGTCGGCTATCCCCTTCTGCAAAATATCCATGACACGGCGAGCAATATATATCGTATTTTATTTTTCCTAACTCTAAAACTTCTTTAGAAACTGGTAATGGATTTAACATTTTAATTGCAGCTTCTTCTGGTTTATCTGCAAATTTATAAGGCATTAAACCACGAGCAACAGTTCCTTCAATAGTATTACGCATTGCAAAACCATCACTAAAAAATGTTGACTCTTCTTGAGGGATATACTTAGCTTGTTCACGCATCCAATTAAATGGAACCATAAACATTAACTTATTTAATGTAAAATATGTTGCTCCTGAAACTCCAATTGTTACTACCAGAAGCATCATTAAAAATTTAGGTTGCAATACAGTATTCTTAAAACTTATTTCATCGTTATCCCAATAGGTTGCGGTAATGTCTTTAGCACCAATAGATTCAAAGAAAGATCTTACTTCATCTTCATTTTCGCCATCATTCATTTCAATACTAATTCCATATCTATCCGATGTAATAGATTTCATAAAATCTGTATCGTGTAATGGATGACTAAGATTTGGGAATTTGAAGAATACAATAATCATTGTTACTACTGTTGCAATGGATGATGTTAAAACTGTAATTTCAAAAAGTACTGGAATCCATGCTGGGAAAGAGAAAAATGGTTTTCCACCAACTATTACTGGATAATCAACAACAGACATCCAATACATAAATCCTAACATTCCGAACAATGCTGAAAGACCAACGACCAAAGAGATATAAGGTAATGGTGATGGTTTTAACTTCATTGCTGAATCCATTCCATGTACAGGATATGGAGTGTGAACATCATAGTTCTCATATTTAGAAGCAGCTGTTTTTTCAGCAGCTTCTATTATTTCATCTGGAGTATCAAATAACCCGGTATAACCGAATAGATTTTTTTCTTTCATTATCCATGCTCCTTATGAGTTGGCTGTGAACCATCAACTACGGCTTTAACTTCCACTATTGAAACAACAGGTAGCGTTTTAGTGAACAACAATAAGAAGGTAAAGAAGAATCCAAAACTTCCTATTAAGATTGCAAAATCAGTAAGTGTTGGTGTGTAATAAGCCCAACTTGAAGGTAAATAATCACGTGAAAGAGATGTTACAGTAATTACGAATCTCTCGAACCACATACCAACATTAACAAAAACTGCAACAATAAACATAAATGGAATTGTTCGTCTAATTTTCTTGAACCAGAACAGCTGTGGGAATATTACATTACTCGTAACCATAATCCAATAAGCCCAAGCGTATGGACCAAATGCCCTATTCACAAAAGTAAACTGCTCAACTTGAACTCCACTATACCACGCCATGAAAAATTCCATTGCATAAGAATACCCAACAAGCATACTTGTGAAGAGAATTACTTTATTCATTTTCTCTAAAGTATCCATTGTGATAATATGCTCGTAGTTAAATATTTTTCTAATAAATATTAAAACATTCTGCACCATTGCAAAGCCAGAGAACACAGCACCAGCAACGAAATATGGAGGAAATATTGTTGTGTGCCATCCAGGAAGTATTGAAACTGCAAAGTCAAAACTCACAATTGTATGCACAGAAAGGACAAGAGGAGTTGCAAAACCAGCAAGCACAAGGTAAACCATTTCGTAATGTTGCCAATGTCTGTTTGAACCTCTCCACCCAAGTGATGTAATTGAGTAGATAGTTTTTTTAAGTTTATTTTTTGTTCTATCTCGTAAAATAGCAAAGTCAGGAATTAGACCAACATACCAAAAGATAAATGAAACTGTAAAATAAGTTGAGACTGCAAAAACATCCCAAAGCAATGGTGAGTTAAAATTAACCCAAAGCCCATGCTGGTTTGGATAAGGAAAAAGATATCCATCCAACCAAGGACGACCAGTATGGATTGCAGGGAAAATACCAGCTGTCATTACTGCAAAGATTGTCATTCCCTCTGCAAAGCGTGCAATTCCGTTTCTCCACTTTTGCCTTAACAAGAATAGTATAGCTGAAATTAAAGTTCCTGCATGACCAATTCCTACCCAGAATACAAAGTTTACAATTGGCATTCCCCAACCGACTGGATTGTTATTACCCCAAAGTCCGGTTCCATAATAAAGAGATAGAGCCAACGCAAATCCACCAATCCCCATCATTGAGAGAGTTACTGCAAGAGCAATGTAATACTTTTTATCAGGCTTCGTATCAAGCGGGTTAGAAATAATATCATCGATTGACCGAAGCGATGGCTTCCCTTCAATAACCGAAAAATCTTCTGAATATTTATGAGAATCACTACTCACTATACATCCTCCGAATGAGTGTTTCTTAATTTTGCTACATATGTTACGTTAGGTTTAATATTTAAATTTTGAAGAACCGAGTAACCTAATTCGTGTTTACGATATTGAGATATTTTAGATTCTGGGTCATTTGCATTACCAAAAACAATTGCATCTGCTGGACAACCTTGCTGACATGCCGGAACTACGTTATCTCCTTTTATTTCACGTCCTTCTCTAATTGCATCTTCTCTTTCTTCTGAAATTTTTTGAACACAGAATGTGCATTTTTCCATAACTCCACGTGAACGTACTGTTACTTCTGGGTTATGAACTAATGGCGAAACTTCATTTATATAATATGCATCTTCAAAATGATCTCTATAATTAAAGAAATTATATCTACGAACTTTATAAGGACAGTTGTTTGAACAGTAACGAGTTCCTACGCAACGGTTATAAACCATTTGGTTTAATCCATCAGGGCTATGGTTAGTTGCATTAACTGGACAAACATTTTCGCAAGGTGCGTCATCGCAGTGTTGGCATAACATCGGTTGATTGCTAACAATAGGATCTTCAGATGAGCCAGAGTAGTAGCGGTCAATACGCATCCAGTGCATCTCACGCCCAACAGCTACTTGGTCTTTTCCAACAACTGGAACATTATTTTCAACATTACACGAAGCAACACAAACCGAACAACTTGTACATTTGTTCATGTCAATTGACATTGCCCATTTTGTGCCTTCTTGTTTATGCTCGTCTGTAATGCCAAATAGTTCTATATCCTGGTCATGTGCAAATGCTGGATTTTTTGCATACTCTTCCAAACTACCTTCACGAATAATAGCACGTTTTTTATGGAAGTCTTTTACAAAATCTTCTTCAAGCGAGTGATGCTCTTGTGTTGAAACCATTTCATAATGATTTCCAGTTGACTCAACTGTTGCATTTGAACAAATCCATCGTGATTTTTTATTTTTAACATTTAATAAATCATTTGCATTGTGTCCAACATCTTTGCCAACATCACTGGAAACAGTTCTACCATAACCAAGTTCAATAACAATTGCATCCTTTGCCATTCCAGGCTGAAGCATTACAGGAAGTTCAACAGAATTATCGCCAACAGTAACTTTTATCATGTCGCCATTTTCCAAATTCATTGCAATAGCATTACTCGGAGCAATAGCAGCATAGTTGTCCCAAGTTACTTTAGATATTGGGTGAGGTATTTCTTGAAGCCATCCATTGTTTGCAAAACGTCCATCTCCAATAAAATAATCTTTAGCTAATAGGACAGAGAAACCAGAATGTTCTTTTGGCGAACCCTCTATGTTTATAGACGAAATGTTAAATGGTTTTTTGGAAACCTTGTTATCATCAATGTTTATATATCCATCGTGAAGTGCTGCATTCCAGAAAGAGATAAAATCAAGACTAAGTTTCTTTTTGGAATAAATATTTTCTCTGCAACTCTCCATTAAATAATCGTGGTATAAACTTTCGCTATAAACTTTTGGACTTCCCAAAATCCATGTTAAAAGAATGGATTCTTTTTGACGAGTCTTAAATAGTGGTGCTATTACAGGCTGACGTAAACTATAAACATTTTTGCGAGCGTGAGCATCACCCCATGATTCAAATGAGTGATTTATTGGGAGTGTGTATGTATCTTTAGATGTTGATTCATTATACTCTTCAACGAGAGACATTACAAAATTAACATTGTCTAACGCGTCCTCATACTTCAACGATTTTGGAAAATGGAAGAGTGGATTAACATCATAATGAATAACAGCAGCAACTTTGCCTGCCTTCATTGAAGCAATTAGCTCTTCAATTTGTGGGAAGTGTAATTGTTTACCAGTATTTATAAAAGCTGCTTCATAATTATATAAGCCAGTGTTGCCAAGAACTTCGTTCAATAAATTAACAGCTATATGAACATCGCTTGAAAGTGAATCACCACCATAGACAATTGCTTTCCCGTTATTTTTAATTAAATCTTCAACTAGATAAGTTAGTTTTATTGAGTCCAACTCATTATTGGATGCAACTTTATCTAATGAGAATTTACTTAATTTATTCTTAACTACAGAATCAATAACAATTGATGATGCATTCTTTTTAATTATTTCATTTAACAGAGCCATTACAAAATCGTATTGAGCTTCAGGTTTAAGTCTCATTCTGTAATCTGAATTTGAGCCTGTTAAACTCATTCCAGCTTCAACTACATAGAGGCGATTAAAATTATCTACATTTGTAAAATCTCTCTTTGAACTAAATAGTCGTGTGTTTTCGATGAAATTTCCTTCTTTCCCTAGAAAATCTCCTTCAAGAGAAAGTATTACATTTGCTTCATCCCACTTTATTGAAGGGACATCAGCATTGCCATAACTTTTATACCAACCCAACTTTTTGTTGCAATTATTAAACAAATCAAATGCATGAATTTCAGTTGATGGAAACCGCTGCTTAAATTCATCTAACACTTTCTTCTCTGTTGGAGAATTGATTGGGCTAGTGAGCATAACAATTTTTTTGTTCGATTTCGAAATGTCATCTAGTCTTCTAATAAGATCCGAATCAACAGAAGACCAATCAACTTCCTTCCCCCATTTAATTGGATTTTGTAATCTTGATGGATCGTATAAATTATAGATTGATGATTGCCCAGTTGCACAAATTTTACCTTTATTAATAGGATGTTCATCATTTCCATCTACCTTTATTGGACGACCTTCACGGGTTTTGATTAAAACCCCACAAGCCTCAGCACAACCATTACAAGTTGATGCGTAGTAATTTGGTTTACCAGGCAGAACGCCTTCTGGTCTATTTGTGTAAGGCACAATCTCTTTTTGATCGTGATAATCGGAACAAGCTGTAGCAGCTATTGCTGTAGAAGCAGTAAGCAATCCAAGAAATTTCCGACGAGATACACCAGACATACTCGATACGTTAAACTCATCAGTAACACCATCATGAAATTCATCTTTGGTCTTTTCAATGCTACTGATTGTCTTGTTTAACTCATCTAAACTTTTCCAATATTTTTTGTTTTCTTCAGACATATTCTATTCAATTCTTATAAATTATTTAACTCGTTTAACAGCTTGTTTGTGAATTGTAACATTTTTCAATTTACTATATTTTATACTTGAAGCAAATAACTTGGATGGCAGTGACGCAATAACCATTGCACCAAGCGAAGTCTTTCCAATAACTGAAAAGAAACTTCTTCTATCTCTTTTATTTTTTGTCAAACTTTCCATCTAAATACTGCTCCTAATTATCGATGACATGCTGCACAATGTCGTGGACCTTCTTTTACATTTTCTAAATAAGGCATAAATTTCGCTGGTTCTTTATGGCAATCTAAACAGGCACTCATCGTAAATGACTTTACTTGCTTAATTTCTTCCATTTCTCGTACATTTCCGTGGCATGTTTCACAATCAATTCCTGTATTAACATGAACGCTGTGATTAAAGTATGCGTATTCTGGAACTTTATGAACCCTTTTCCATGGTAACACTTTACCACTTTCGTAATACTCTCTTAATTTAATTATTTCTGGTTGATCTTTTCTTGCAACTGTGTGGCAGTTCATACAAATATTTACGGAAGGAACTAAAGCCTGACGACCTTTTGTAACACCAACATGACAGTACTGACAATCCATCCCCATATCTCCGGCATGTAATTTATGTGAATACTTTATTGGTTGAACTGGTTGATAACCTACTCCGTCCCTCTCTTGACGAGAAACAAAATAAGTTGTTAGAAAGGATGCGACTACTACAAAAATAATTAATGGAACACGAACTTTAAGAGTATAATCAAGTATAGTTTTCTTCATTTCTCTCCTGACAGAACCTAAATGAATTTTAATTATTGAATATTTTGCTTTTCTTTGTTATTGATTTTGATATTAAAGGATATGATATTCGATTTAATAACAAGTCTCAATTTAGTAATTAAATATATAAAAAGACAAATAAATTATTATAAATGGTTTAATATCGTTTTATTTATATAAAAGATTTTCACTGTCCAATCAATGAATCCAAATATTTTTCAAAGCCATTGATAAACTCTTTTTTTAGTGATTTATTGGCAGAGAATTTTGCGCGTGAATAAACGGCAGATTCACTTATTCCACCTTCTCTTCCACTTTTATCAAAATTAAATATTATTTCCTTATTGGAGTTCATAAGTTCTATATTCATGAACCAACTATAAAACATCTCTTTTCTTCCCAAATCTACTTCTTCATATTTTAAGGAAGTTGAAATTAAAAAATCACCACTATTTCCAATCTTAAATCCTTTAGAAGTAATAATGCTAGTTAGACTACTAATAATATCTTCATCACTCTCAGAGATCACAAATTTAATACTATGTGCTACTTCTCCTTTTTTTCTATAAATAGAGTTATAAGTTGCTACTTTATCAGAAAAGTCTGGATTATATGGAGAGATAATTGTCTGTTGCTGCATTAATCCCATATTGTCATTCATTAGTTGCGAAGCCCTATTTAGAGCTGCATATTTTTTAATTTTTAAATCTGAACTATTTGCATATGATTCTAATGAGAGGATAGATGTATTGAGATTCTCAATCTTTTCATCATAAATAGCAGCTGTTTCTCTTCTATTTATATATGCAATAATAAAATTATTACCAACTTCATCTACACCATGTTTTCCATATTTAACATTTAACAGTTTTTGATCTGATGTAACATCAGTTCTTTTCTTTGAAGTTGATTCATAAGTCAGTGACGAACCTTCATCATCTGAGAATTCTGAGTAATGTTCATTAAGTGTTTGGCTCATATTAATCTTCGATTCAAAGATTAATGACAATTTACCCATAGCATTTTTTTCTGCATCTTTTCTATTGTCTCCTTCTCCAATAGCTGACAAATACTTTGAATCTGGATAATCATTTTCTAGATTCTGATACACATCACTTGAAGTCTGGGCAGAACAACTTGAGATTAGAAGTAAAACAAAAAACGAAGTAATTTTTAGAAGCATCTTTATGACCCTGATTGTTTAGGTTTAAAATAAAACATTATTATTTATTATCAAAAACTATTAATATTTTTATCATATATTTAAGAATAGAGTTTAGATAATTTTATTATTATATAACAAAATACGAGGCTGCCATGAAAAATCTATTAACACTTTTTATTCTATCTTCATTAATCTTATTTCTTGCTGGATGTGGCTCTTCGTCGCGCACAGTGCAAAGAACTGCTTCTGATACTACTGTTGATCTTAGTGGTAGATGGAATGATACCGACTCACGTCTTACAGCAAAAAAAATGGTTGATGGACTTTTAGACAGCCGTTGGATATTAAAATTTGACAAAGAAAACGATAGGCGACCTGTAGTAATAGTTGGAAATATCAAAAATAATTCTTCCGAACATATTCAAACAAAAATATTCTCGAAAGATATTGAGCGAGAACTAATAAATAGTGGTGAAGTAAAATTTGTAGCATCTTCTGCTGAACGAGCTGAAATTAGGGATGAAAGAGATGAGCAACAACAGTATTCATCAATGGAAACAGCCAAAAGATTAGCTAATGAAACTGGTGCAGATTTTATGCTTAAGGGTGTAATTAGCACTCAGAATGATTCCTTTGATGGACAATCAGTTAAATATTATCAAGTTGATTTAGAAATGATTAATCTTGAAACAAACGAAAAAGTTTGGATGGACTCTAAAAAAATTAAAAAACTTGTAGATCAAGCTGGATATAAGTTTTAATTTTAACTAGATGAAAAACCATATTCATAATATTATACTAATTCTATTTTCTCTCTTTGCTCTTATTGGATGTTCTAGTATTAGTACATCCACAGAGCATTATGTAGAAATAGATAAATTCGTAAATCAAGAATTATTTAATGAAGCTGCAGCAACTCTGCAAGTTAGCAAAGCTGATTTCTACGATGAAAAAGACCGAGTTCTGTTTTGGATTGATTTAGGTTTGCTTCAACACTATGCTTATCAAGATTCATTAGCTATAATAAACTTGATGAGTGCTGATTATGCAATTGAAGAACTATACACTACTAGTGTCTCGAAAGGTGTAACTTCAATGTTACTAAATGATAACGCGCTTGATTACTCTGGCGAAGACTATGAAAATCTCTATATCAATGTTTTCAAAGCTCTCTCATTTTATCGCAATAATATGCGTGGAGAGGCACTTGTGGAGATTCGTAGATTGCTGGAGAAATTTGTTGAGCTTGAACAAAAATATAATCAAGAGTTTAACTCGTTAAAAAAATCTGATGAAATTAAAACTGATATTGAAGAAATATCGACTAATTTTTATAGCTCTGCATTGGCACATTATATTAGTATGATCCTATTTCTTAGTGATGGAGAGTATGATGATGCTCGTATCTCGAAAGAAAAATTTTATGATGCATTTGAAAATCAAAGAGACCTCTATACATTTCCAAAACCAAAATTGGATAACTTCTTAATTCCATCAGATAAAACTAAATTATCTTTTATTACTTTTACTGGTCGGGCGCCAATTAAGTATGAGTATGTTTTTCAAATTGATACTTTCACAAATTTAGTTGTTATTTCAATTCTAGAAAATGGACGTTGGAAAAAACTAAATACAATTCCTTGGTATGGTGTTGAAGGTGGGATTCATGCTAAGTTTGCTGTGCCAAAATTACAAAAACGAGGAAGCGTTGTTCATACCGTTCAAGTTCAAGTAGATGGCGAACACAAAATGAATTTATACAAAATTGAAAGTCTTGAAGATATAGCTGTTGAAACTTTTAAAAGAGAGGAAGGAATTATTTATTTAAAAAGTTTAGCTAGAACAATCTCTAAAGCAATTGCCAATGAAGCATTAAATAAAGAGTTTGATAAGCAAACTGGTGGTGGTGATTGGGGTGGTTTAACTCGCTTGCTTTCAGGCGCACTAATTAATGCAACAGAAAATGCAGATTTAAGAATTGCACACTACTTCCCTAGCTTTGCATATGGTGGCGAAATTGACATCCTACCAGGTGTTCATAATATTGAGATTGTATATAAGGATAGAAATAACAAGACTATTGCAGTAGATAAATTTGAGAACTATTTTGTTTCAAAAAATATAAAAATAGATCTATTAGAAACAGTTTTTTTACAATAATATAACTAACAAGAGGATACAATGAAAAAGAACATGATTTTTATTTTAACAGCGTTTACACTTTCATTATTAATGATTTCGTGTGGTGGTTCAAAATCTCTTTCAGATACTGATACAGGCGATATTCCAGAATGGTATCTAAATACCCCAACAGCTGAGAATTATATTTATGAAGCTGCATCAGCTACTTCTCGCGATATGGATTTAGCATTAAATAAAGCTGAAACAGAAGGTCGTGCAAAAATTGGTAGAACAATGGAAGTTAAAGTAAACTCAATGCAAAAGAAATTTGAAGAAGAAGTTGGCGAAGGTGAAAATGCCGAATTTCTTTCTCAGTTTACACAAGCAACAAAAGTAATAGTCTCTACTGAACTTTCTGGAAGTAGAGTAAAAGAGAAAAAATTTGTTAAGGATGGTTCAAATTGGAGAGTTTATGTTTTAATGGAATACCCAATTGGTTCGGCTCAAAAAGCATTTTTAAATAAAATCAAATCGAACGATCAACTTTACACTCGTTTCAGATCTAGTGATGCAATGGAAGAGATGGAAGCAGATGTCGCAAAATATGAAGAGTGGAAAAAGAATAATTAGTTTTGTGTAGTTTCTTTAAAGGTGAGGTGTACCCCTTACCTTTATTCACTATTGGGAGTAAATAATTACAAGATATATCTATTTATTTCCAAATATTTTTTTAAATAAAAAAATACAGATTATGACTTTAACTTCTTGAGAGGAATTTCATGGCATTAAAAAATGTTTTATTAGTATTACTGACAATCCTAACATTTACATTTTGTGACTCTCAAACAAATAGTATAGTTGGTTCAAAAGACGATGTTGAAATTACTAATGTCTCTTTTATTGTTGATACAACTTACTCAGGAACTTCTCTCTTGTATGCAAAAGGGAGGGTAACAAATTTGGGGACAAAAATTATTGAATCACCCTGGTATGTAGAAGCACAGTTTTATACGAATTCGACATATAAACTTAAACTTGGTGGGAACTATACCAAAATTGGTGTACCATTAGAACCATATCAATCTACATTTTGGACTTTAACTTTTTCAACTGCAACAGTAGATGTAAATGAATACCCAAATTTTAGAGTTAGTGATTTTCGTGCAATTTATAAAGACTAATATTTACTAGTGAAATTAATGTTTGCTTAAATTCCTGTATTACTTAAAAACCCAATCCCATATATGGAATTGGGTTTCTTTTATTCTATTTTCAAAACTGATTATAATTCACAAAATATTAAAATCATTCAGCCTTTTTATAAATAATACAAGTTACTGTTTTATCATCACCACCCATGTTTATAGTCATTCCGTATGGACGAGCTTCAGATATAATAATCTGTGCATCCCCAGCTTTTCCAGTAAATTGCTGCCAAATTGTTACTGCTTGATGAACACCCGTAGCACCAACTGGATGACCCCACCCAATTAGTCCGCCTGTAGTATTGAAAGGGACTTCCCCTTCATGTGCTGTGTGCCCTTTTAATACGTATTCTGGACCTTTACCAAACTCTGCAAATCCAATAGCTTCAGTAGCCATTATACCAGCAATAGAGAAACAATCGTGTGCTTCTACAGTACCTATTTGTTCTTTAGTTATTCCAGCTTTATCCAACGCCATTTTAACTGCTTTCTCAGTAGTAATAAGTCTTGTTGGGTCTTCTGGTTGTATTGTAATATCATCTTCTGCTTGAGCAAAACTAACAACTTCAACTGCATCTTTTTTATCAATTCCACATCTGCTTAAACCATCTTCTGTCATAAGCGCAAGTGCTGAAGCTGCATCAGATACTTTGGAACAATCAAGCACAGTAAGATTATCAACAAATACTTTTCCATTTGGTTCAAAGCTAGCTGACTTTATAAGATCAGGATCAGAGTTGTGGTACTCTTGGGCAGTTGGATCTAAGCGAGCATTTTCAATTGCATTTTTGTACCATTGCACCATCGCTTTTCTCGTCTTGTCTCTTCCATACTTTTCGTAGTATGAACCCGCTCTAGCACTAAATTGCCCCGGAAAGAAATGAGCATGTCCATCTTTTCTATCTTTCCACCAGCCTGCAGTTGCAAGTATATCAGCACCGTATACTGCTTTTACAGTATTCTGAACTTCGAAACCAAGAGTAAGTACTACATCACTCTCTTCGGATAGAAGAAATTTTATTCCAGTTGCCACAGCCATACCGCCTGAGCCGCAAGCACCTTCAACTCTTGTGGATGGTTTATACTTCAGTTTCTCATCAATGTAAGGGGCATAACCGGGCAGATTAGCTTGCTTGTTATATTGCGAAGCATTAAAATTACTAATTACAGTTTCATCTACATTTTTCGCACCACCAATAACTTTCAAAGTAGCTTCACCAGCTTCTTTAATATAATGTTCCAAACCAGGTCTAGTCTTTTTAGGATGAAATTCTTTTCTACCTGTACCAAGAGAAATTGTATTATAACCGGCAGTAATATATATTTTCTTTCTCATTATAATTCCTCCCACGGTAAGAAGTCATTAATCGGTCCGTAGCTATGGAAGAACCCAGTGAGCATAACATCATTAACATCCTTACCAGTTTTAGCAACATTCTGTTCCACTAACTTTAATCCAATTGATCTCGTCGCATTCATATAATCTTTAGCAACTTTTGCTCCCAAAGTACCAAGTGAATCTAAATTATTAAAATATGTAGCCAATAATTCTGTCCTGTCCTTAATTTTAATAATATCCTTCCATTCATTGTAGTTATCAGGAAGGTTACCAATTAAACTGTCCATCTTTTCTGCAATAGTTGTAATATCAACATATTCACTATTATAGAAATCATAGATAGCAGAAACTCTTCCTTTTTCATACTTCATAAAACCATCTTTTTGAGAACCATCTGAATTCTGACCACCCTTTACTTCCCTATCAAATAGTTGGTCTAGCAGATCACTATGCAAATCTTCATTTTCAAAATAAGGATTCATGACAGCCATAATGTATTTACAAACATCAACTCCAACATAATCAACTAACTGAAAAATTCCCATTGGACGAACCATGAAATCTTGCGAAACTTTATTAACTATGTAAACTGCTTCTGCAAATCCATAATCTGATTTTAAATCATTTAACAATTTAATTCCAAATAATGCATCTCTCATAAAATGACCATTCCCAATAAAACCAGCAACATCGTTAGAGTGAACAATAAATTTTCGTAATTTTTTTGCATACTCGAGAGCAAAATCATTCAACTCAGAAAGTGTATTTTTTCCATTTATAAGTTCAACTAGCTTTTGAACCGCTGGAGGATTATAAAAATGGAATCCTATAATTCTTCCTTCTAGTTCTGTCTTTTCATCCAAATAGCTTATTGGAACAGACGATGTGTTAGTAAAAAACCAAGGTGTAGTCTCACTATTCTCGTTAATCTGATTGAACAATTTAATTTTTAGTTGAGGGTTTTCATTTACAGCTTCAAATATTACATTTGAGTTATATGTGTTTTCAATTCTTTTTGAAGGACGAATGACTGAAAGTACTTTTGCAATGTATTCATCAATAATTTCGTCGTTGTAAACCAAATTTCTATTTTCAGAATATAATTCACGTAAAAACACAATTTTCTTCTCAGCAATTTTACGGGCTTGCACTCGTACATAATCAACTAATCCGGCTAATGCTTTATCTGAAACATCAATAGCATTTAGGATAAATGTTTGGTTTTCGTTCTCTTTTTTAAAACTTAAATCAGCCATTTCTACAGCTGTAAGTAGTAAAATTCCACTCCCCATTTTACCAGCTGCACCTAGAATAGAGACATTGGATAGCCGTTCATCGTAAGTCATAAAATTTCCTTTTTCAAATTAACAATAGAAAAAAAATAACTTTTTCTTTTTAGAAAGACAAGTGAAATTAAGAGTTGAATAAATTTCTGCAATCTATAATTATTAATACGATACTAAAAACCACAAATATTGCCAAGTGAAAAATTGCTGAAATTTTGTTAGAAAGACAAAGTGTAATTGGAAGGAAGAATATTAGTCATTTTTTTATAGAATAATTCTTTAGGATTGTAATATTTTGCGTTTAGATACAACAATTATTAGATTTTTTGTATTTTAATCCATGACCTTTTGAAGACAAACTAAAAATAAATCTAAAGGTAGCTAGTTCATGAACAATTTCAACGAAATAAACTCATCTCATTTTTATTTAGAAAGAGGAAATTCAACTTCCCATCAAGATTATTCTGAAAAACAACTGGCATTTATAAATTATCTGTTAAAAAAAATTGGATTTTCATACGGTAGATTTTTGGAAGAATATATTAGAAAACTTTCTTATTCATCACATAATTTTAAGAACTATAGAGCAGTATATCCCATTGAAGGTGAAAAGGTTAATGAAGAAGTTCCACCAAGGGATTATTATAAATATGATGGTAAAAAATGGATTCCCGATAGATACACATTAGTTGATTTTCTAGTTGAT
>CBDUTO010000063.1:0-23808 GCA_965370315.1 uncultured Melioribacteraceae bacterium | reverse complement strand
TGTTCTTACCCTTGGTGTTACAATTGGGATTTTGTATTTAAATTACACTACCAGTATGACACCGTCTGGGACGATTGAAAGATACAATGGTTCTCAACAAGGGGAGATGGATGAATTTGAAATAGTTGAAAGTTATCCTAAACAAATTTCTGAACTATTACTCACAACTCATAACCATATTATTTCGTTTGCATTTATTTTTGGTTTAATTGGAATAGTATTTTATTTCAATTCCGTTATAACGGGGTTTTGGAAGAGCTTTCTACTAATCGAACCACTCATTTCAACTGTAATTACATTCTCTTCTATTTGGGGAATTCGCTATATTCATGAAGGATTTGTTTATATAACTGTCGTTTCTGCATTACTAATGTATGTTTCCTTCTACATAATGGCCGCAATTTCTATTTACGAATTAAATTTTAAAACTGATGAAAATAAAAAAGAATGATTTTTTCGATAAAGTTTTAGAAGTTGTCGCTCAAATTCCTTATGGAAAAGTAACAACATACGGTGCAATTGCAGAAGTCTGTGGAGTTAAATCGGCTGCACGAACAGTTGGATGGGCATTAAATGGAGCATCAGAATCTGGATTACCTTGCCATAGAGTCGTGAATAGATTCGGTGCATTAAGCGGCAAAGTTCACTTTGGTTCACCAACTTTAATGCGCGATTTATTAGAATCTGAAGGAATTGAGTTTAATGATGACGATTGTGTTGATATGAAAAAACACTTTTGGGAACCAGAAGGTAATTGAAAATGAAGAATTGAGAATTAAAAATTGAGGTAGTCATTGCGAGGAGCTTGATTTTTAGCGACGTGGCAATCTATGACAGATTGCTTCGCAAAAAATGCTCGCAATGATAGATATTTAATTTCTACTTATAAACATCTTTCCGATGTTCAACTTTAACTAACAATTATAATTAATTTATCATCAAGTATTTCATAAAGTATTTTGTAATTACGAACTCTTAATCTGTATTTTTCATCTCTAGAAAGTTTTGTTGCTCCAAACGGTATTGGGTTATTGGCTAACAACTCAATTTCATTAAGAATTCTTTTTAACCCTTTACTTGGTAATTTTGAAATCTCTTTTACTGCCGATTCCTTTATTTCAATTCTATATTTTGCCATCTGACTTTAGCTTTTTTAACATCGATTCGTAAGTTACAGTTGGCTCAGAAACTCTATTTGCAAATGTATCTAAATCCAATTTATCTTCAAGTAGTTCTCTTCTTATAATATCATTTATTAATTCTGATAATGATTTTGAGACTTCAACAGATTTCATTTTAAGAGTTTTATGAATTAATGGGTCAAAATAAATTGTAGCTCTTTTCGTTAATACAGCCATTATACCTCCAATTAGTAATTTGAAAATAACTCTAAAACGTTATAATGTCAAGACTACATATTTTTACTAAATGAAAACTGATAATTTCTAATTCTGCTTCACTTATTATTAATTTGATATAATCGTATTTTCATACAGAGAGACTCTCCTCAAAATGGACTGCACATCGGCAAACTAAAAAAACAACTTAATAATAACGTAGATTTACTAGCGTAGCGGTCAAACTGTGGGTTGAAAAATCAGTCTAAAAAAAATAATACAATAAATCCAACACTTATTGATTCAAAATATTTTTATATTTGAACAACAAATAATTAGGTACTGCAATGAAAAGACTTCCAATAATATTAACTTTTTTTCTCCTTTTAGTCTCTACAATTTTACCACAAAACAATAAAGTATATTTAGGAACAATTGAGGGAGATATAGATCTTGGCTTAGCTCCATACGTTAAAAGAATTGTTTCTGAAGCTGAGAAGAATAATGCTTCGCTCATTATTTTCAAAATTAATACATTTGGTGGAAGGGTTGATGCAGCTACTCAAATTAAAGATGCAATTATAAATTCAAAAGTTGAAACTATTGCATTTATTGATAAACGTGCAATCTCTGCTGGCTCGTTAATAGCTCTATCTTGCAATCAGATAGTTATGGTGCCTGGTGCTTCAATTGGAGCAACAACGGTTGTTGATCAAGCTGGAAAGAAGCAAGCTGAGAAGGCTCAGTCTTACATGCGTTCCGAAATGCGTTCAACTGCAGAGCGAACTGGACGAAGAACTGACATTGCAGAAGGAATGGTCGACGAGCGTGTTGAAATTGAAGGACTTGTAGATAGCACACAGCTAATTACGCTTACATCCAAAGAAGCAATGGGGTTTGGAATTGCAGATACAGTTCTTACAACTCTCGATGAGGTTCTAAATTATTCTGGAAACAAAAATGCAAATATTATTGATCTAGAAGTAAATTGGGGTGAAAAAATAATTCGATTTATTAATAATCCAGTAATAACTTCAATTTTAATGATGGTAATTATGGTTGGAATGTTTATGGAAATTAAAACTCCAGGTTGGGGTGTTGCAGGAACAGCATCATTAATTGCACTTGCTCTATTTTTTGGCGCTGGCTATATTCTTGAACTCGCATCAATAATGGATATTTTACTTTTTGCTGTCGGAGTAGTTTTAATTATTGTTGAAATCTTTGTTATTCCAGGTTTTGGAATTTTTGGAATTGCTGGAATCATTTTAATGATTGCTGGCCTCTTTATGGGACTTGTTTCTGACTTCCCACTTGTAGAAACAGATTTGCTTTCAGTTGCAATAATTCAACTTGCTGGTTCATTTATCCTTAGCGGAATTGCAGTCTATTTTCTTGCAAAAGTTTTACCTAAAACTGCTATTTGGAATAACCTAATTTTAAGCAAAGGAATAAGAGCAAAATCTGGATATACTTCTAATGAAGAATTTAAAAAACTTATTGGATTACAAGGTGAAGCACTAACAGATTTACGTCCATCGGGCACAGCTAAATTTGAAGGAAAACGATACGATGTAGTGACGCAAGGGGATTACATCGTTAAAGGTTCCAAAATTGTGGTTTTGGAAGAAGAAGGCTCAAAGATTGTAGTGAAACTTGTATAAATCAAGATTGTAATTATTATAATCTTAAACTCGAGACCTCCTGAACAGCATGTTTATAGGAGGTTTTTTGTTTGATAGAAGGATGAATACCAGAAGTATTTGTGTTTTTTGAATACTTTTCTATTTGATTTATATTCAACTTTTACAAGGTTCTATTCTAAAAATTAAATGTTTATAATTCTGATTTAGAATTATAAGACATTATAGTTCGTTTTTAATTAATTTTATAATTTAAAAATTAAATCAGTTCTTTTAAGAAAATATTGGAATTCATTATGTCTCGTTCAATCATTATTTATTTTATTTCTTTAATACTCACTTTACAGATATTTGCTGGTGATGACATAAGGTTTATAGTCTTTGGCGATAGCCAATTCGGTAATCCTCCAGAATTTGAAAGAATGATTTATGAAGCTTCATTACTTAAACCAGATTTTGCAATTCAAGTAGGCGACCTTATTAATGGTTATACACATGATAAAGCAAAACTTAATGCAGAATGGAAAAGATTTAAAGGACAAATAAGCCTTCTAAATGCTCCATTTTATCCAGTACCTGGAAATCATGATGTTGTAACAGACGAAGCAGAAGAAGTTTATGCGGAAATTTGGGGTAAAGACAAGTTCTTGTATTCATTTGACAAAGGATCTGCACATTTAATTGTTCTAAATAGTTGGTTTGGTGACGATGATGATAGAATATTAGAGTGGCAACGTACGTGGCTAAAAGAGGATCTAGAACAATACGCTTCTAAATATAATGAAGCTGAGTTAGCTAAAAAATCAATTTTTGTTTTCGTACACAGCCCTCTTTGGAAATATCCAGTTGAGCATGAAGGTAAAAAAGATTGGAATATTGTTCAAAATATTTTAAAAAATTATCCAGTAAAACTAGTCATGGGCGGTCACTCGCACGAACATGTTTGGAGCCACAACGATGGGATTGATTACCTGATAATTAACTCCGCAGGAGTTCGTAGAGAAAATATTAGGGGAGGAAAATTTTCTGCTTTTCTACATATAGTAGTTGAAGATGAAGGAGAAGTTGAATATGCTACAATAAAAGCTGGATCAATTTATCCTCTTGATACTGTAGATTCAACTGATAGAGTAAATGCATACAAATATAGCATTAAAGAGAAGACAATACTTATGCCTGAATGGAATGTGGGCGAAGTAATGAATAAAGAAATTAAAGTTGAAATTGAAAATAGTATTGATGAAGAATTAATTTATCATCTCGATTGGTACATTCCTCATAAAGCTGATCTGAAGATTTCACCAGAAAGTAAATGGATAACCATTCCTGCAGAAAGTACAATTACAGAATCATTTACTTTTAATTCAGAAAATACACCACCAATTGAGCTTATGCCTCATCTAAACTTATCTACTTCAGCAGAATATAGATCTGGAGTTTTATCGAGAGAATTAGAAGAAAAGTATAAAAGTGGAGAAGTGAAAATTGATGGATACAGTCCGGAAATTAAATTAAATGAGACTTATACATATACTGGGAAGTACAATCTGTTCCTTCCTCCAAGATTGCTTGTAAAAGCCCAAAAAGGAAATATCGTAATTGATGGAAAATTTGATGATCTTGGGTGGAAAGAAGCTAATATAATTCGCTTTGGCAATTCCAGTTCGTTGGATGATGTTGAAACGGAGATTCGTTTATTATACAGTGAAGATTATTTATTCATTTCTGCAAGAATGGAGGAACCCCTTCCTTCAGGGATTCATACATCAGCTGAAGGTAAAATTCCTTTTACGTGGAATGATGATGATATTGAATTCTTCTTTGATACTGAAAAGAGTCAAACAGATTATACTCGATTATTTCAAAATGCCGCTGGAACTCGATTTAATTCACTACAAAGATGGGTTGAAGATAAGTATTTTGTGAGTAAATACACCAGTCAAATTAGTATTGGAGAAGATAATTGGTCTATTGAAATGAAGATTCCATGGAGTGACATTGATCTCAAAAAAGGTCCAATATCAGGTGATGAATGGGGTTTTAACATTGGAAGAAACCGTCCACAGGGAATGGTTAAAGAGTTTAATTGGGCTGGGGGTGTTTATAATCCGCACAAATATGGAATTTTAATATTTGAGTAATAAAAGAACTCTAAATATCTTATTAGTAGCAGTTGCCAAGAAAATTATGTATAAATGGTGAAAATCTATGAAGCGCCAGTAGGGATATACCCTTCTGATACTTCATAGATTTTAATAGTATTATTTCTTTTTATCGTATTCTTCTCTATTAATTTCAATAAGTTTTGCAAAATCTTCCATGCTTTTAGTTGCTTTGTTTTGCCAAGTACCAAAAACCTCGTATTCCAATCCAGCAATCAATTCTGCACGTTTAAAATTAGTTGGTACTGTTGTAGATTTAGGAATATCATTACCTTTTGAATCCTGAGCTTTATAATAAATGAATAAATTTTTGACAGGACCCCCATATTTATTTTCCATTTGATCTGCTAGTTTATCAGTTCAACAATATTTGTATTTGAAGTGTTATCTCTCCTTTTTGCAGTGAATGGAGATTGATTTTGGTCAATTCCATCAATATCAGTTTCCATTTCCATATTTGTAGAGGTTTCGGAATGTATAATTAATCCTTTTGATTTATCAAATTTAATAGTTCCATTTCCAGAAACGACTGGATCGTAGAAATAGAAATTCATTCCTTGTTGACTGGAAGTGTGTTCACCAACAAAATTGATAGAAAGACCAGCATTAAAAATTAAAGTTGAATCATGATTTGAAGTTAAAATATTAATTAGTTGAAAAGTAGCAATATTTTCAATCTGAAATAATGCAAATTGTGAATAATAACTTTCACTCCAAGAGTAATTGGTTACAACTTTTTCTGAAGGAAATTTCCTAAATATTTGCTCTGTAAGAGGACGAAGAGCTGATTCTGAAAAGCTATTCTTTAATTCAAGTTTCTGCTCCGCAGAAACCTTTCCTAATTGCTGCTGAATAGATAGTAATTCATTTACCATTGCACTTGTATTATAAATTTTTAGAATTTGACCATTGGCGGTTATATCAATTTTGTATTTTTTCTTCTTAATTGCTTCATACTGGGCAAACATTACTCTTTCTCGTGTACTCAAAATATACTTTGAGTCATAACTAACTTCCTCTCCATTCATTACTCCACATACTGAAATTGATTCTACAAGAACAGTAATTTTAGCATTTTTGGACGAATCAACATTATCAACAATAAGTTTAACTCTATATTCAACTTTTTGGTTTGCTTTTGTAGTAATTACTGAATCAGTTACTAATTCTTGAGAACTAGATGAAAGAGTAGTTATCTTATACTTATAAATATCACCTTTTTCAAAGTTATATCTTACTAGAAAGCCATCAGCTTTTGGAGGAGCAACAAGTTTACTATTAATTTCAGTAGAACTATCTGTAGAGGTCGTTTTTATCTCCTTCTTATCTGAACATGCAAAAAGAGAAATAAACAAAAGGAAAACAATTAAATTCTTCATTCTTGCACCAATTAGTATAATAAGTATTCTTTACGTAGTATCTTAAATTTGTCGAGTTCATCAGTCCAGGTTTCAAAAATTTCATTTGGAGTTGAGTTACTTTTAAGCATTTTTGTTAACTTCTTATTCCCAAAGAGCTTATCTAACCAATTTTTACGGAATTCAAACTCATTGGGATACAATTTATGGAGTGAATAGAGAACTTCAATTCCAAATCTAAGAGCTTTTAATTTCTCTCTTTCAATTATTTTAATAGTTACTCCATTACATTTAATATTCTTATATTTTGGATAAGTAGACATATTAGGAATAGATTTTGGAGTATAGCTAATAGTATCTAGTTCAATTCCTGGAATAGTGAAGAGTTCTAATTCTTTTAACAAATCAGCAGCATTTACATATGGGGCACCAAAAGTTAGAAAAGGGGAGTAAGTTCCACGTCCTTCGGAAGCATTTATACCTTCTATTAAACACATACCAGGATAAATCAGAGCAGTTTCTAGATCCGGCATATTTGGTGATGGCGCAATCCAAGAAAGATTACATTCGTCAAATAAATATTGGCGTTCCCAATTATTCATTTTAATGATGGTTAAGTGTGCCTTTAAGCCATTATCTAGCCAGTTCTTTTCATTAAACATTGTTGCTAGTTCACCAATTGTCATTCCATGTTGGATAGGAATTGGAGCAATTGCTACAAAAGATTTGAATTCCTCAGTTCTAATAGGACCATCCACTGTAATTCCATTTATCGGATTTGGTCTATCTAAAACAATAATTGGAATGTTATTCTCGGCAGCTGCAACCATTGTATAATGAAGTGTTGAAATATAGGTGTAAAACCTTGCACCAATATCTTGGATATCAAATATTAGAACATCAATATTTTCAAGCATCTCTTTAGATGGCTTCCTTGTTTTCCCATATAGAGAATAGACGGGCAATCCGGTTTTGGAATCAATACCATCTTTTATTGAATGTCCATCGGGAGCATTTCCGCGTACTCCATGCTCCGGACCAAAAAGAGCAGTAACTTTTACATTGGGGATTGCAACCAACGTGTCAACTAAATGTGCTCCGTTACTTAAAATTGCTGAGTGGTTTGTAACAATTCCAAGCCGCTTATTTTGGATTAAATGTAGACTGTCAGAGACCAAAATATCTGCTCCGACAGTAACTTTTACCTCTTGAGCAAAAATATTAGTTGATAATAGATAAAATGCTATAAGCAAATAACTTAGGGGCTGTTTAGTAAAGTTCATAATTCGCATAAATCTCAAATATTATTGATGAATGAATAGTTTCTAAATATAGGTAAAACTAAGATTTGAAAAAAGGTTTATTTAGAGTTTTAGGTATGAATTCCAATGACTAAAGTCACTGGTTAATGGTATTCTTCCAAACAGCTGAAGCTTGATTATAGGGTAAATGTTTTCACTCTTAATAAATTTGCGAAACATATCACAATAACATTATTTTACAAAATAAAACTAAGATAGTGGCAATTATCTCAGTCCGTTCAAACACAAAAATATGGCTACATATAATTTGGGGTACTAATCACAGGGAAAAATCTCTTCATAGATAAAGTCATTGCGAATCCCATTTTTTAGGGATGAAGCAATCTGCAACAGATTACTTCGTCGTCATAAGCAGACTCCTCGTAATGACGGAGCATATAACACATTAAAGCAAATTATATAAACTCCGAGCATGTTTATGAATTAATTAATCTGCCAATTGATAAAAATATTGAAGAGGTAATGAGATTAATTAAAGTGGAATCCTCTTTGTGGATAAATCTGCAAGTTAACATTAAGTTTTCGTGGGGTAAACCAGTGAACTGGTTATTATTGCATTTGGTTTTTTTAGAGTACTAAGGACTAAAGTCGTTGGTTAATAAGGTATATTAGAATAGAATCTTTTATTAACACACGACTTTAGTCGTGGGTATGTAAGAACAAAAAAGTGAACATCCCCGAACGGACTTAAGTCCGTTCGGGAGTTACTTAGTCACTATAATTTTCCAATAATTCTTTTCTTGAAAAGAAATGAGAAATTTCTAAAGCTGCATTATCATCAGAATCAGAACCATGGATAATGTTTGCTTCAATACTATCAGCGTAAAGTTTTCTAATTGTACCATCTTCAGCTTCTGCTGGATTTGTTGCACCAATTAGTTTTCTAAAATCTTCAACAGCATTCTCTTTTTCAAGTGCAATTGGTACAACTGGACCAGAAGTCATATATGCAACAAGATCGTTATAAAATGGACGTTCTTTATGAACTTCATAAAAACCTCCAGCAGATTCTTTTGTTAAATGAGTCATTTTCATAGCTTTAACTTTGAATCCTGCTTCAGTAATTTGAGTAATTACTTTTCCAACTAAGTTTTTTTCAACACAATCTGGTTTTAACATTGTGAATGTTTTGTTTGTCATGTCTATTCCTTTTTAATAACAAAAACACTTCAAAAGCCTAACTAAAGAAGTGTTTTTATAAGTTGCAATATGTCTTTAATAATTATTTATCTGGATCTATACTGTCTTTAATCCAGCTTTCACCAACTTTTTCCCAATCAGGAGTAGTTGATGCATCAATGTAACGTTCCCATTCATAAATACCTGTATCTTTTGCCATACGTTTAAATTGTATTTTCGTAGTTGCACTATTGATTACAACTGCAGAACGTTTTAAACCTTTTTGCTTATAGAGTTTTTGACCTTCTATCATATGCGCCTGTGTTTCTGGTGCTAAAGGCTTCAATGTTCTCATATCAATTAAAACACCAAATTCTCTAGGAGAATTTAAAAGCTTTTTTTTTGATTTTTCTACCCATTCTTGCATTTCTTCGGCTTTAATTTGACCAGTGAAAACCAGTTTAAAACCGTAATTTTTGACTTCAATATTGTTCATATGAAATCTCCTATAAATTATGATTAAACCCTCATAGGTAGAATTATCGAAAATTAACTTTTATTGTTTAAGGCTTTTTTCATAGTAATACCAATATCAGCAGGTGTTTCAACAACGTAAATTCCAGCTTTTTTCATGGCTTTCATTTTTTCATCTGCTGTTCCTTTTCCACCAGAAATAATTGCTCCTGCGTGACCCATTCTACGTCCTGGAGGTGCAGTTCTTCCAGCAATAAATCCAACAACTGGTTTTTTAACATTCTTTTTGATATAGGCTGCAGCTTCTTCCTCAGCACTTCCACCAATTTCACCAATCATTATAATTCCTTCTGTCATCGGATCATCATTCAATAATTTAATTATATCAATAAATTGAGAACCAATAATTGGATCACCACCAATACCAATACATGTAGATTGACCAATTTTGAGGTCAGAAAGTTGTTTTACTGCTTCGTATGTTAAAGTACCGCTACGAGAAACTACAGCCACTTTTCCTTTTCTATGGATAAAGCCGGGCATAATACCAATTTTAGCTTTTCCTGGAGAGATAATTCCAGGGCAGTTAGGGCCAATTAATCTTGTATCCATATCTTTAATAACATCGTAAACTTTTACCATATCAGCTGCTGGAATTCCTTCCGTGATACAAACAATAAGTTTAAGTCCAGCATTTGCAGCTTCAAGAATAGCATCTGCAGCAAATGGAGGGGGAACAAATATTGCAGTAGCCGAAGCTTTTGTAGCTTTTACAGCATCAGCAACTGTATTAAAAATAGGAACAACCTTATTGAATGTTTTACCACCTTTACCAGGAGTAACGCCAGCAACTACGTTTGTGCCATATTCAAGCATTTGAGTAGCGTGGAATGTACCTTCACTACCTGTAATACCTTGAACTAGAACTTTAGTTTTTTTGTCGAGTAGAATACTCATTATTTTAATTCCTTATTTAATTTATATCGTAAAAATTTATATGCTAAATTAAAAAAATATCAAATAATTCAAAAACAATTTTTAACAGAGTTTCAGTATTATTAGGAACATGTCATTTCGAACCAGTGATCTTGGTGAGAAATCTTTTAGATTGTAAGGGATTTCTTACATCCGTTATAAATGACAAGACAAAATTTATTTCTTTCTCGTAAATTCTATTTCGATGCTTCTGGTGCGTTGTTAGTATCCATGTTTTCAAACTTTCCAACTAATTTGCCTGGATCATGAATTAGAGTTGGCAAGCATTGTGTACAAATCCAAGTTGCATTTTTTGCAAAAGTAATTGATACAAGTGGTACAACATTTTCTGGTCTTTCACAGTTTATGCATGTTTGTAGGTTATCGTTTGTCATATCTATTTCCTTTGTTTATTTATTAGTTGGTTTTAATATAAATTTACATTCAAGGTTTTATCACCTTAAAATAATTTTGCTGTTTGTAATAAAATTTCTTCATTAAATTGATTTGCTAGTAATTGCAATCCAATTGGCAAACCATTTGAATCATTTCCAATTGGAATACTAATTCCTGGAATGCCTGCTAAGTTTGCAGATGTTGTATAAATATCATTCAAATACATTTCAAGAGGGTCGGATGTATTTTCTCCAATCTTAAATGCTGTTGTTGGAGATGTTGGAGTTAAAATAACATCAACTTTTTTAAATGCATCTTCAAAATCTTCTTTTATTAATCTTCGTACTTTCTGAGCTTTTGTGTAGTAGGCATCGTAATATCCAGATGATAAAACATATGTGCCAAGCATTATTCTTCGCTTCACTTCATCGCCAAAGCCCTTAGAGCGTGTTTGTGTATAGATATCATCAAGTTCTGAATGCTCAGAATCACGGAATCCATATCGCACTCCATCATATCTTTGCAGATTAGCAGATGCCTCGGCCGTTGTTAAAATATAATATGTAGCTATTGAATATTCATTATGTGGTAAATGGATATCTACAAATTCAATATCTTCATTTTGGGAAAGGGAATTAATCTTAGCTTCAATTTCAGATTTAACTTCTTCATTTAAACCTTCGCCAAAGAACTCTTGTGGAATACCAATTTGAATTTTCCCAGTTTTGGAAAGAGCATCAGAAAAGTCAGGAACAGGAACTTCTTTGCTTGTTGAATCAAGTTCATCTTTTCCTGCAAGTACAGATAAAACTAATGCTACATCTTCAATATTATTTGCAAATGGCCCAATTGAATCAAAGGATGATGCAAATGCAGTTAAACCGTAACGCGATACTCTTCCGTAGGTTGGTTTTAATCCATAGATGCCACAGAAGGAGGCTGGTTGGCGAATTGAACCACCAGTATCGGTGCCGAGCGAAACATCGCATAAGTTTGCAGCAACTGCAGCAGCGGAACCACCACTCGATCCACCTGGAACGCGAGTTTTATCAACTGGGTTTAACACATTGCCAAATGCTGAATTTTCGTTGGATGAACCCATTGCAAATTCGTCGCAATTTGTTTTTCCAATAATTATTGCATCTTCATCAATTAATTTTTGAACAGCTGTTGCTGTATAAACCGAATTGAAATTTTCAAGCATTTTAGATGAGCAAGTAAGAGGTTTATCCTTAATTGAAAGAACATCCTTTATAGCAATCACCATTCCAGCTAATTTACCAGCGGTATTATTGTTTATTTTCTCTTCAACTATTTTTGCTTGATCTATAGCATCATCAAAAACAAAATTGTATGCATTAATATCTTTTTCAGATTTAATACTTTCCAAAAAAGATTGTACATTTTCAACTAATGAAATTTCGTTTGATTTTAATTTAGCGAGTTTTTCAGAATGGTTTTTATATTTTAACAATTAAATATCCTTGCTTCAAAAATGGAGAATTGTATTGCGGAATAAACCTTCAAGGTTCTCTAACTTAAGAAAATATGTAGTAGCCATTAACAACGAGTCGATTTGTGTCTTCTGATTACTCTTAACCTTGAAGGTTGGGTTTTCATTTCTATAAAAACTAATCATTTTTTGTTTTATCGTCATCATCTATTTTAATATCTTCTTCAACTTCTTTAACAGCCTTTTTGAATTCTTTCATCCCTTTACCAATGCCTTTTGCAAATTCTGGAATTTTTTTTGCTCCAAATAAAATTAAAATTGCAGCTACTATTATAAATATTTCCATTGGTCCTAAACTACTGAACATTTTAACCTCAGTTAATTATTTAAATTATTTGTTTGCCATTTTCAATTCTGAATTATGAAACATCAAAAAATAAATATGTCTGAATAATCCAAAAAGAATGTGAAAAACAATTATATAGAAAAACGCTTCGCCCTCAGTTAGATAAACTGAAACTAATAAAATTATTGCAATTAAGTAGATTGATACTTTACTAAATAAACTTAGAGTTTTCATTTTTGGTAAAGTGTTGTATCTAATATTACTAACCATTAGTAACGATAGAATTATAATTGCTGGAAGAATAATATAATTAAATGGTTTAATTATACTAACTCCATTATGATAAAAAAGAATAATGGAAGCAATTGTAATTGCTGAAATTGGAATAGGAAGTCCGAAAAAATCTAATTTTATTTTTATATCTTCAACTTGAACATTGAATCTAGCGAGCCGTAATGCTCCAAAAATAAGAGGGAGTGAGCTTAGTAGAATTCCTGGATAGCCATAATCAATAAAAAATGCTTTATAAATTAGAAATGAAGGGGCAACACCAAAACTTACAACGTCAGCCAATGAATCTAATTCAACTCCAAACATACTTGCAGTTTTTGTTAAGCGCGCAAGTAAGCCATCAATTAAATCGAAAAAAGTTGCAATAAAAATAAAAAGTGCAGAGAGGTGGAAATCTCCTTCACTTGCATATATAATTGCTAAAAACCCACTTAATACGTTTAACGATGTTGCCGTATTAGGTATTGTTGATTTTGGAATTCTTAATTTGCTCATTTAGTATACTCAAATAGAATTGTTTCACCCGCACTTGTAATGTCATTCTCTTTTACTTTTAAATCCCAATCTGTGCTTACAATAACGTCACAACGGCTTCCAAATTTAATCATTCCAAACCTGTTACCCATTTTAACATCATCACCTTCTTTTATTTCATATACAATTCTACGTGCAACAAACCCAGCTACTTGTGTAAATAATATTTTTCCAAATTTACTTGTAATCCCAATTTCAGATCTTTCATTTCTTTCATCAGCTTTATCGTGGAAGGCTACTAGATATTCACCATTTACGTAGTTTACTAATTCAACTTTTCCATCAATTGGAATTCTATTTACATGGACATTAAGTGGGGACATAAAAACAGATACTTGCCATGCTTCACCATTAACAAACTTATTTGATTCAACTTTTTTGATAAGTAAAACTTTACCATCAGCAGGGGAGACAATAATATTATCTAGTTTTGGAGAAGTTCTTTTGGGATCTCTAAAGAAATAGAGAGTAAAAATTAAAAATAGAAGTGTTATACCCGCAAGACCAATTCTAACAAATTGATTTTCCAAAAAATAAGAGATGGCAAACAAAACTAAAGAAACAACGATGATGATTGCTACGTTTTTAATTCCATATTTTGTAATAATTTCCATCTTAAGTTGTTATTAAATTACCTTTTTCCAAATATAAATTTAACATATTAAATTCATAATTTCCTTGTAAATAATATTTTTATTACTTTTGAGTTCCAATTTTAATTGATAAATTGGAAAATAATAGCAGATGTATTATTTGCTATAGAATTATCACTTTTTTTGATCAAGATTTGAGAAAGTTGAAATATATATTAATTATAGCCTATAAGGTTAAAGAGAATAATTACAGGAGTTAGATATGATGAAAGGTGGAATGCAGGGCATGATGAAACAAGTTCAAAAAATGCAAGCTGATATGGAAAAAGTACAGAATGAACTTGAAAACAAAATTGTTACCGAAGAGAGTGGTGGTGGAATGGTTAAAGCTACTGCTAATGGTAAAAAAGGTATTGTTTCTATTGAGATAGATAATGAAATTATTGAGTCTGGCGATAAAGAAATGATAGAAGATTTAGTTGTAGCTGCTATAAATAAAGCTCTTGATGCTGCGGGTAAAATGGCAGAAGATGAGATGGGGAATGTAACAAAAGGTATGATTCCTCCAGGAATGAATATCCCAGGATTTTAATTTGTTAATTCCAGAAACTTTACAAAGAGCAATTGATGAGCTGAGTAAACTTCCATCAATAGGAAGAAAATCGGCTCAACGGTTGGCACTTCACATATTGAAATCTGAAGTTGATAATGTTCGAAATTTATCAGCTTCACTTATTGATTTAAAAGAAAAAACCAAAATATGTAAAAAGTGTTTTAATATTTCCGAAGAAGAAGTCTGTGACATTTGTAAAAGTGAGAAGAGAGATAAATCCACAATTTGTGTTGTTGAAGAAATTAGTGATGTAATAGCAGTTGAGAGAACAAATGAATTTTCAGGACTTTATCACGTTTTAGGAGGAGTTCTTTCACCATTAAGTGGTAAGGATGCAGATTCTTTGAATATTAAGGAACTTCAATCACGCGTTAAAAATGAAAATATTTCAGAAGTAATTTTAGCACTCAATCCAGACACAGAGGGGGAAACAACCTCATTGTATCTTGCCAAATTATTAAAACAATATAATGTAAGAGTTACACGGTTGGCTCGAGGATTACCAATTGGTGGAGACTTAGAATTTACAGATGAAGCAACAATTGGTAGAGCTGTATTAAATAGAATTCAACTTTAATGGGTGAATGGTTTAATGATTGGTTTGCTTCAGATGAATATCTGAATGTATATTCGCACCGAAATAAAGAGGATGCAGATTCTTTATTAAAGCTTATTCTTAAAAATATTTCTATTCCTAAAAATGCTTCAATACTTGATTCTGCTTGTGGCAATGGAAGGCATTCAGAATCGTTATCAAAATTAGGTTATAACGTATTTGGATTTGATCTGAGTAAAACCTTACTCCACATTGCACAAAAAAATAGATTCACAAATAATTCATCAGTAAAATATTTCTGTTCAGACATTAGAAATATTTCAATAAAAAAATCATTTGATGTAATATTAAATTTATTTACAAGCTTCGGATATTTTAATAGTGATGATGAAAACTTTGCAATTGTTGATTTTGCTAGTAACAACTTGAAAAATGGTGGTTATTTTGTTTTTGACTATTTGAATCCAAAATATGTTGAAATGAATTTAGTTGAATCATCCGAGAAAGCTCTTGGTACGAAAAAAATTATTGAGCATAGAGAAATAAAAGATGGCAGAGTTAAGAAAGAGATTTTAATAATAGATGATAAATTTAGTCATAGATATTTTGAGTCAGTTCAGCTATATTCAATTCAAGAAATATTAACCATGTTTAAACAATTTGGATTTAATCCGATAAACAAGTTTGGAAGTTATAGTGGTGATGTTTTTGATGAGGAAAATTCAGAAAGGATGATAATTATCTTTAAGAGAAAAGAGTAGCCGCGAATTCACGAATGGAAAAATTGCAAAAAATAGTTTGCAGTCATTACGAATCTAACATTTTTTGTTGGATGAGGCAATTTGTTATTCAACCGATTGCTTCGGACAAAACCCTCGCAATGACAAAAAGAGCAATATTTATATTAATTTTACTTCTCATCTCAGGATGTGATTTGTTAACTACACGAGATGCAGAGTTGCCAGATACACAAAGAAAGAGTTATCTTCCGGCAACCACACCAGATATTCTTTTTCTAAATATTACAAATTCTCTTAAAGAGAAAGTTCTTGAAAATTATATGGCAAGTTTCGTAGATATTTCATTTTCTCCACAACCATTTATATTTATTCCTTCATCAGAATCTGTAGCATCTTTTCCTGGTCTTGTAGAGTGGAATATTCAGTCAGAGCAACAATATTTTAGTAATCTGCTGGTTGCAACTAAAGATGATATTCCAATTATTTTAGATTTACAGAATGAAATTAAAAGTAACATGGGGGATAGTGCAATATATCAATATGATTATATCCTCTCTCTAACTCCTAATAATGAAAATTTAAGTACCTCCTATCGTGGAAATTTAAAATTCTATATATATTTGGATTTGAGAAACCAATGGGTTATATCTCGTTGGGAAGATCTAAAAGTAGGGGATAATCCTACTTGGAGTATCTTAAAAGGTGCATTGTATTGAAATTACTTAGTTTTCCAATATTGTTGCTATTTGGATTACTATTTTATAGCTGCACAAATCCATTTGCGCCAAAATTAGATATTGCTTTAGGGAATGATGGCTCACTAATATCGCCACAGAAAACGATAGAAGGTTTGTTTCAGAATTTCCAGTACTCTTATATGTTTAAAGATACAACCATTTATGGTGGTTTAATAAATTCTAATTATAGTTTTATTTATCGTGATTATGATTTAAGCGTAGATGTTTCTTGGGGCAGGGATGATGATATGCGAGTTACTTATGGTTTGTTCCAAAATTCGCAGCGTCTTGATTTAATTTGGAATAACATTGTCTCGATGGCAGAAGATTCCACAAACATTATTCGAAGTTTTAATTTAACAATTACATTTAATCCTACTGATATAATTAATGTTGATGGGAGAGTGAATTTGGATTTAGAAAAAAATGACAAAGGTGTCTGGAAAATAGTAAATTGGATTGATGAATCAAATTTTTAGGCTATATTCATGATAAAATTTTACATTTCAGAAAGTTTCAAATCTATTGCGAGAGCAAAATTATCATCTTTTATTACTGTAATTACCTTAAGTATTTCCATTGGATTTATTGGTTTATCGTTAGCACTTCTTCTTTTATCAAACAAAATAGAAACAGCTTGGAAAAATGATATAAAGGTTAATATTTTTATTAACGATTCTGTTTCTACCATACAACTAGAAAAATTAAAAATAGGAATTAGTAAAACTGAGAATGTTAGAAAAGTAGTTTATTACTCAAAAAAGGATGCTTATAATAAATTTGTAGAAATGACAGGGAATGATTTTGATAAAATTCTTGAAATTAATCCATTACCTAGATCATTTGCTGTTAGCTTTTCAAGTAAAATAAATAAGGAATCGATACAGAGTGTTATTTCAACATTTAAGATAAAAAAGGGTGTTGATGATGTTATTTATGATTACAATTTAACATTTACAATACTTGATTATGTTAAATCGATGAAAATTACTATATACTTAATGACATTTCTTATTACTCTCATTTCATTTTATCTTCTTTTTTCTACAAGCAAAATCATTATTGCTCAGAGAATGGTTCAATTTAACACTATGAAATTAGTTGGGGCAAAATTAAGTACTCTTAAAATTCCACTTTTAATTACTGGAATAATCTTAGGATTTATAGCATCACTAATTTGTATTGTGGTGTTTAATTCCTCTTATTTCGTTTTTAAGAATTTTTACCCTAGATTTACATTTGATAGCTACTTGTATTTAATTAACCTTGGGTTCATCCTATTAGGTGTTGGATTGGGTCCTTTAGGAATGGGATTTTTTACAAAAAAGATATCGCTTAAAATAGAAGAATTTAAGTAAATATGGAATTAGAGTTGTGAAAGTAACTTAAAGGGTTAGTTTATTTGGTTGCAATCCTTGCAATATATTAATCTCAAGTAATTTGGATGTAATTTTCATTCATTTTCTTCTTGTTGCAGCTATTCAGAATGAAATTTAAAAATTCCCGTTATTTCGCTCACAAAAAGTAACGCCACCAAAAGGTAATAGTGCTGAGATAAAAAATAACGGGAATTTTATTTCAAACGCCAACAAAATTGACAACAAGAAATTCCCGTTATTTCAATTACCAAAAGCAGCACTACAAAAAAGGCAACAAAGTAGAGATAAAAAAATAATGGAAATTTGATTCTTTTCGCAATTCAATAAAGCTATAGCACACATGTAAAAATTGGGTTAATATCAGAACTTCAATCATATTCGGTAAATAAAATTCATTCATTGCTAATAAATAAAAGTTTTAGTAATATCTTTTATGGATAAGAAAAAAGAAATAGGTTTAGATTTTATAATTGATGAATTAACAAATTCAATTAGAAATATCGTTTCTGGAGATAGTTTTCAAACAACTATTTCTAGAATAACCTTGTCAGATATAAAGTCTATTAAAAAACAAAAAGGCTGGGTCTTCAATTGGGAACTTGAACTTTCACATCCTGAAAAAGATATTTTTAAATTAACTATTGTTAATAACCCCCAAGTATTACAGGGATTAGTAAGTTTAGAAGTTAAAACTGACCATGTTTTTATGCATTTATTAGAAAGTTCTCCATTTAACAAAGGGAAAGCAAAAGTGTATTTTGGTGTTCCTGGTAATTTAGTTGCATTTGCTTGTAAATTATCTTTTCAACGTGGGCATGATGGTTATGTTTCGTTTTATTCTAAAACAAAATTAGTTAATCATTATATCAAAACTTTAGGAGCAGTTAATTTAGATAATGATCTAATGATTCTTGACACTAAAGCAGCATTAAAATTAGTTAATAAATATTATTCAAATTTAGAGTTGTAAAAATGAAAGACAAAAAAAACATAGAATTAGATATTGATTTAATAGGAAAGCAAACTGAACTTTCCAAGAAAGATGAACTTAAGATAAGTGATTTTATTAATAGTCATCGTATAAAAAGAACAATTAAAAAACGTAATAAAGTAAAAGTAGTTTCTTAATATTATAGCCCCTAACTCCAAGTAGAGCGTTTTGCCTTATATGTTTTCGGCTTAGTTCTATTGATAACAGCAAATAATAATAAGCGAGTTATAAGTTTAAAGTGTTTCATTTTGCAATTCAATAAAACGATACCACCCAAGCAAAATTCCCGTTATTTCCTTTACCAAAAGAAACGTCACCTAAAGGGGGATAATTTCAAGAAAAAAAATAACGGGAATTTTATACTAAAAACAATATCGCTTAAAATAGAAGAATTTAAGTAATAATTATATCTATAGATAAAAAGAAACCCCACCTATTCTAAATAGATGGGGTTTTATTTTTAAGTAGTATTACTTAAAAATTACATCATACCTGGCATTCCGCCCATGTCTGGCATAGCAGGCATTGCAGGAGAATCTTCAGCTTTTTCATAAACTACAGCTTCGGTAGTTAGTAAAAGAGAAGAAACAGAAGCAGCATTTTCAAGTGCAACTCGTGTAACTTTTGTTGGATCAATAACACCAGCAGCAATCATATTTTCATATATTTCAGTTTGAGCATTGAATCCAAAGTCATCTTTTCCTTCAAGAACTTTATTAAGAATAACAGCACCTTCTAAACCAGCATTATATACAATTTGTTTTAAAGGTTCTGAAAGAGATTTTTGAATGATGTTAATTCCAGTAGTTTGGTCAGCATTTGCACCTTCAACATTATCTAAAGTAGAAATTGCTCTAACTAAAGCAACACCACCACCAGCAACAATACCTTCTTCAACTGCTGCTCTAGTTGCGTGTAATGCATCTTCAACACGAGCTTTTTTCTCTTTCATTTCTATTTCTGTAGAAGCGCCAATCTTAAGAACAGCAACACCGCCAGCAAGTTTAGCTAAACGTTCTTGCAATTTTTCTCTGTCATAATCTGATGTTGTGTTTTCGATTTGACCTTTAATTTCGTTTACTCGTTTTTTGATATCGTCTGTACTTCCTGCACCTTCAACAATTATTGTGTTGTCTTTATCAATAACAACTTTTTTAGCAGTTCCTAAAAATTCTTCAGTTGCATTTTCTAATTTGTATCCGCGTTCTTCAGAAATTACAGTACCGTTAGTAAGAATAGCAATATCTTCTAACATTGCTTTTCTTCTATCGCCAAAGCCTGGAGCTTTAACTGCAGCAATTTTAAGAGTTCCTCTTAATCTATTTACAACTAAAGTTGCAAGAGCTTCGCCTTCAAGATCTTCAGAGATAATTACTAATCCTTTTCCAGATTGAGCAACTTTTTCAAGTACTGGTAATAAATCTTTCATAGCAGAGATTTTTTTATCGTGAATTAAAATGAATGGATCTTCAAGTACAGCCTCCATTGTTTGAGAATCTGTAACAAAATATGGTGAAAGATATCCACGATCGAATTGCATACCTTCTACAATTTCTAATTCAGTTTCAGTACTCTTTGCTTCTTCAACAGTAATAACGCCATCTTTACCAACTTTATCCATTGCATCAGCTATTAAGTTACCAATAGTTTTATCATTATTTGCTGAAATTGAACCAACTTGAGCAATCTCTTCTCTACCTTCAACTTCTTTGGAAGTTGATTTTAGGTGTTCAACAACTTTCTTTGTTGCTAAATCGATACCTCTTTTTAAATCCATTGGATTTGCACCAGCAGTAACATTTTTTAAACCTTCGCGATAAATTGCTTGAGCTAAAACAGTAGCAGTTGTTGTTCCATCACCAGCAACATCACTAGTTTTTGATGCAACTTCACGAACCATTTGAGCACCCATGTTTTCAACTTCATCTTTTAGTTCAATTTCTTTTGCGACAGAAACACCATCTTTAGTTACAGTTGGTGCACCAAATTTTTTGTCCAAAACAACATTACGTCCTTTTGGTCCTAATGTAACTTTTACAGCGTTAGCTAATTTGTCAACACCATTTTTTAGTGAGCTTCTAGCATCATTGCCAAACTCAATTACTTTTCCAGACATTTGTACTCCATACTTATTATTATTATTTTAGTTATAAAAATCAATACCTAGGTTAGTGAGATGAAAAATATTCGAAAAGGTTTCATAATCATAATAAATATTTAGCACTCACAAAACAAGAGTGCTAATATACCAATGTAGATGTTAAGGTGAAAGTGCGGAATTAATTATTTATTACAAGTGTTATAACTCTTTAAAAATGTCATATATATGACTCGATAGAAATGTCAGTAAAAAAGACATATTAGTATCTAAAAAAAAGGGATATAAATATGAATGGGAGTTTACTGATGAGTTTAAGAGAACATGACAGAGTAAAGTTGTTGGAAGAAGTAGCAAAGAGAAAACTAACAATAAAAGAAGCAGCCCACTTATCTGGAATAAGTGAGCGTCAGTTTTACAGGATTAAGTCTTCCTATGAAAAAGATGGTTTAGCTGGAGTAATCCACCAATCGAGAGGACGTCCATCTAATAGGGGCTTTAGTCCAAGTCTTAAAAATAAAGTAATAAAAATCTATAGAGAGGGTTATAGAGATTTTGATCCCACATTCTTTTCTGAGAAACTGGAAGAATATCGTCAAATTAAAATAGATCATGAAACACTTCGGAGATGGATAAGAAGTAGCGGTCATATAGGCTGGCAAAGAAAGAAGCGTCCCCATCGCAAACGCAGAGAAAGAAGAAGTTCCTATGGAGAGATGCTCCAGTTTGACGGAAGCCATCATAACTGGTTTGAGGATAGAGGTGATAAATGTTGTTTGTTATTAGGGATAGATGATGCGAGTAGTAAAGTTCATATGCGATTTTCACCAACAGAATCCACAGAAAGCGTCTTTATAGAATTGCAAGATTATGTAAAGGAAATAGGTATCCCACGTTCGATATATGTCGATAGACACTCAGTATATTATGAAAAGGGAAAAGAGACTGAATTTAGTCGAGCAATGAAAAAGATGAATGTAAAAATCATCTATGCAAAGACACCACAAGCCAAAGGGAGAGTAGAACGTGGTAACAGAACCCTTCAAGACCGCTTAGTTAAGGAAATGAGATTGAGAGGTATATCAACCATAGGAGAAGCAAACAAATATCTTAGAGATGAGTTCATTGAGAAATACAACTCACAATTTTCAATAGAAGCTGATTTTGCAAATGTTCATAGAAGTGCTAAGGAGCATGATTTAAGGAATATATTCTGTTATGAGCAAACAAGACAAGTAAAAAATGATTATACCATTTCCTTAAATGGAAAATTGATACAACTACAACTATCAGAAAATCCATTGCCTAGACCCAAAGAGTATGTAACAATTAGGAAATATTTGGACGATACAGTACACATCTTTTATAATGAAAAAGAGCTGGAATATAAACCAATAGATGAAAAGCCTAAAAAAACAAGAGTAGTGACAAAACCAAAGAAAGACCACCCTTGGAAGAAAATTAAGATTGGGAAAGCAAGATATGAGTAGATTAGAGATATCAACAATATTTTTGAGAGAATTTGGGGTAACTACGGGCTCCTTACGTTACCCCAAATTCTCTATTAGTGTTATTATTTATTAAATTAACATGACACTTCTAATGAGTTTTTAGACTGACATTTCTAATGAGTTATAACAAATTATTTATTACAAGAGGATTTTAAAAAAAATATTACCATTTTTTCTCTTCTTTCTTAGCATTAATAGATATTATTCTTCTTCTTAACTTTAACAATTGGTAAAGTAGTTCTGAAATTCCAGAACAAATAGCAAAGAATAATAATCCACTTAGAAAAGCCCAAATTGTAAAAATATAATTATCAATTGCAAAATAGTAAAGAGACGTAAAGATACTTGCAATAAATACTATTACACCTACAACATTTACAAATACACCAACCGGGCTTGAAATTTTGTTTCTTTTAATTTTCATTGTATTACGAATTATCTATTTATCAGTAATTATAGTCGTAAGAAATTATAGAATCTTTAATTAGTGCTTATGTGTGGAGGATATGATATGTGATATTTTTTGCATTTTACTATTTAATTCACGTAGTTCAGATTCTAATTTAAATATTCTGTATGATTCTATAGATTCCGAACCACCAAGTAGCCAATTAATGTCGCAACCAGCTTTCATAAATTTAATTAGAATCTTGGAGCCTGGTTCACGATTATTGGTAATATATTGTTGAAGTTGTTGAGGAGAAATATTTAATGCATCAGCAAGAGATTTTAGAGTATTATACTTTCTTTTAGCAAAAATTCTAATTCGTTCTCCAATTCCATTTTTTAACTTTTCTTCATCAAACAAGTTTGGAGCATCGGAAGCAGCTTCAAAATTAAATGATAATTCAAATTGATATGACTCGATGGCTTCATTTATTGCACTATAGAAATCATCATCAAAATGTTCATCAGTTTCAAGGAAGTAGGAGAGTTGTTGAGGTTTTATTTCAAGCTTAATTGATAACCAATTTAGACTAATTCCTAAGGAATTGAGTTTATGCTTTATTTCTTCTCTTTTGTTCATAAAACAATATCTTTATTATTTGTATGAAAAAATCTAAATAAAGATAACTATTTTATTGTAAATAAAGCAAATTATGGATTAATAATATTAAAAACTTTGAAGATCTGATCTGCCCCCCAATTAGTGTACATAAAGAAAAGCCAGTATATTAGT
>CBDUTO010000062.1:0-24431 GCA_965370315.1 uncultured Melioribacteraceae bacterium | reverse complement strand
TTACCTTTTACCTTTTACCTTTTACCTTTTACCTTTTACCTTTTACCTTTTACCTTTTACCTAACTCAATTCAGCAAAATACTTTTCAATAAATTCGTTAGCTTCTACTTCAGTCTTTGCTTCTACAATACAACGAATAATTGGTTCTGTATTTGATTTTCTAAAATGTACCCAATGGTCATCAAAGTCTATTCTTAATCCATCATTTGTATTAATGTTTTCATCAGAATACCTTTTTATCAGTGAAGAAATAACATCATCTGGATTATTATTACCAACTTCCACTTTTGACTTTGCAATGTGGTACTCTGGCAATTCAGCTTTTAGTTCACTCATTGTTCCACCAAATTCTAATAGATGTTGGAGTATTATCGCTGTTCCAACAAGTGCATCTCTTCCATAGTGTAATGCTGGAAAGATTATTCCACCACTACCTTCACCACCAATAACAGCATCAACTTCTTTCATTTTCTTCACAACATTGGCTTCTCCAACTGGTGAGCGGAATACTTCACATCCCTCAGTTTTTGCAATATCATCTACAGCACGAGTGGTTGAAAGATTTACAACTGAATTTCCTTTCTCTTTTGAAAGTACATATTTGATAGCCTGTGCAATTGAATTCTCTTCACCAAATGGTTCGCCCTTTTCGGTAATAAAAACAATTCTATCAACATCGGGGTCTACAACAATTCCAAGATCAACTTTATTTGTTTTTACTGCTTCCATTGCGCCTGTTATATTTTCTGGAAGTGGCTCTGGTTTACGTGTGAATATTCCAGTTGTTTCGCAATCATACTCAATCACTTCACATCCAAATTCTCTGAGAAGTTGAGGCATAACATAAACACCAGCCCCATTTACACAATCAATGAGTACTCTGAATTTACGATTTCTAATTCCTTCAACATCAATATATTTCATTTTAAGAACTAAGTTTATATGATTTTGCAAGGCAGAATTATCAACTGAGAGTTTGCCTAGTTTATCCCAACTAACATAGTTATCACTTTTATCAAGTAAAGCTAGGTAGTCTTTATGCTCATCAGGAAACATAAACTCACCCTTATTATTTAATAACTTGAGTGCATTCCATTCATTTGGATTATGGCTTGCAGAAATTGCTATTCCACCCGATGCATGTTCTTTACTTACGGTAAGCAATACAGTTGGAGTAGGTGTAATACCAATATCTATTACATCAATCCCTTTTGAAAGTAGTGTTCCAACAACCAAATGATAAACCATTTCACCAGTAATTCTGGCATCGCGACCAACAACTATTTTGCCACCACAATAATCGGCATAAGCTGATACATATTTTACAAGCGTATTAGGGTCAAGTCCGTCTCCGACAATTCCTCTAATTCCAGAAACAGATACCATTAATGTTGACATAAATAACTCCAAATATTAAATATTAACAACGCAAAATTATGAAAGAATGGATTGAAAAACTAATTGTGGGTAGTAAGAAGTGAGAGTGTAGAGGTACTAATAGATATATTCTCTATCTTTCTTCTAACCTCTATACCTACTATAGCAATTCCTAACTCTAATACCCTGAATAAATATCAAATTTAATGACAAAAATTCCCCTAATCAATTGCAAAAAAGAATATGTTATAGTATCTTAAACATATCCAATATTTAGGATATTATAATTAAACTATTAACTACCAATTAACTTATTCGAGAGGTTTTTTTTATGAAAAAACATCTACTTTTGTCACTAATTTTTTCACTTATATTTGCATCCAGTCTGCTTTTTGCGGGCAGTTCTGGAAAGATTGCAGGTATTGTAAAAGATAAAGAGACTGGTGAAGCCCTTCCATTTGCAAATGTATTTGTTGATGGAACAACAATGGGCGCTGCTGCTGACATAGATGGAAATTTTGTAATCCTTAATGTTTCCCCAGGATTATACACAGTTACTGCATCTGTTGTTGGATTCCAAAAAGTAACTATTACAGACGTTCGTGTAAACGTCGATTTTACAACTCGTCTTGAATTTGAACTTAGTAGCGGTTCTGTAACAATGGAAGCTGTTATTGTTCAAGGAGAGAGAGACCCACTTATTAGACAAGATTTAACTAATCCAACTGTTTCAATTAATGCTGAAACTATTGCTGAATTACCAGTTGACCAAATTAGTGATATTATTAAATTACAATCTGGTGTTACTGTAGGGGACGATGGTGAAATACACATGCGCGGTGGTTTCGATAATGAAACCTCGTATACATTAAATGGTGTTTCGTTAAATGATCCGTACAATAATAAAAAATCTGTTGGACTCGCAACAAATGCTGTACAAGAAGTTTCTGTCTCTAGTGGTACTTTTAGTGCAGAGTATGGCAACGCTCTTTCGGGTCTTGTTAATTACGTAACAAAAGAAGGTGGCAATAAATTTTCGTTTAGCTTACGAGGCTATGCGGGAGATTACCTTACAAGCCGAACAGAACTCTACCCAAATATTGATGATATTAATCCATTGAATAGAGCTAGAATTGAAGCTACTCTTGGTGGACCAATTGTTTCAAATAGTGTTAAGTTTTTTATGTCTGGAGTTTATGAAAATTACAATGGTCTTTATGAAGGTACTCGGATTTACAATACTACAGATTCATATCTGAGTCGCGAAGCCTTTACAGGAGCAGATGATGATAGAGCTGGTAATTCTGGTGATGCATATTGGTTTAATCCATATGGAAGTGTTACTGATAGCTTGCCAACTGGGGATGGAGCATTTGTACAAATGAATCCATCAACTAACCTAAACTTGCAAGGTAACTTAATATTTAATATTAGTTCTTTGGTGAAATTACGTTACGAAGCTGTTTATAAAACAGGTGAGTATAAGAGTTATTCATCTACTCTAAGTAGCAGTGGTCGTACATGGAAATTTAATCCTGATGGTGTTGGAACAAATTATTCTAATGGATTAATTCAAACTTTAGATTTAACTCATACAGTAAATCAAAATATGTTTTATACATTAAAAGCTTCTTATGGTGTTAATGGTTATGAGTATCACCTTTATGATGATATAAATGACCCAAGATATTTACCAAGTCAATACCAACTTGCTATTGGTAATACTGGTTTTAAAGCTGGTGGAACAAACCTGTTAAGAACTGATAGAACAACAACTACTATGACTTTTAAAGGTGATATGGTTGCACAAATGGGTAATCATGAGTTCAAATTTGGTTTTGAAGCTCGCCAACATAAATTGGACTACGAAAGTTATGATATAGAGTTTTTGACTGCCGATGGATCTAAAATTTCAAACGATTATTTATTGTATGAAAGAGATAAAGGTTTCATTCAACATAAGCCAATTTCTGATGCCTTAGTTACAGAATATACTAAAAAACCTGTTGATGCGGCTCTATATGTAGTTGATAAAATGGAATTAGCAAATAATTTTATTCTTAATGTAGGTTTACGTTATGAATATTTTGATGCAAAATCACAATATAATACTGATTTAACTTCTGACTTAGAGGATTTGAAAGATAGTGTGATGTATAGAAACTTAGCACCAACTGAGGTGAAGCATTATCTTTCTCCAAGAGTATCTGTTTCATATCCAATTACTTCAGAATCTGTGATTAGATTTTCATATGGACATTTTTTCCAAAACGGTAGTTTAAAATCACTCTATAAAAATGATAATTTCTATGTTACTAATATTGGTACCACACCAAAATTTGGTAATGCAAATGTTGATATGCAACGTTCGATACAATATGAGCTTGGTATGCAACAGCAGCTATCTGACAATCTTAAAATGGAAATTACTGGTTATTATAAAGATGTACGTGATTATATATATTATCAGACTATATTTACAAGTACAGGTCGTGAATATGAAGTACTTACAAACTTAGCTTATTCTAATGTTCGTGGAGTTTCGTTCCGTTTGGAAAGAAGACGAAATAAAGCTGATATCTTTTATGGTACATTAGATTACACTTTCCAAATTGCTGAAGGAAATAGAACTGAACCTACTGATGAAATATTCTTTAGTGAAGCATCTGGAAAACAATCTGAAACATATCTAGTTCCATTAAGTTTTGACAGGTCTCATGTAGTGAATATTACTTTTGGTATGTATGATCATGACAATTGGACTTTTGGCTTAATCTACAACCTTACATCTGGTGCTCCTTATACTCCTGCATACCCAGCTGTAGTTCCAATTACTTTTGAGCAACGATCTGATAATAAATTAATACAGCACAATCTTGATTTGAAATTTGAAAAATTCTTTAATACAGGAGATTTTGATTGGTCTGTATTCTTATGGGTTAGTAATGTCCTTGATATTCAAAATGAACTTACTGTTTATGAAAGTACAGGTCGTGCATTATCAACAATTGAAGAGACAACAAATCCAACTGAATTTAATGTTATTAGAAATAGAATTGAAGGTGATGAACCTGGTCTATTTGATATAAGTGAAATAGATAATTATTACTCTGGAAGAGCAGAGAGAGTTAGTAAACCAAGAGAAGTAAGACTTGGCTTTTCACTAAACTTTAATTGAGAATAAAAGATAGGATAAATTAAATATGAAAATTAAAATGAAAATATTCTTATTGTTGGCATTAACTCTTCTTTTATCATCTCTTACTTTTGCACAGAGATATGATGAAAACGGATATCCGATATATAAGGAGATGTCTGAAGAAGATGCTAAAAGAATTTTGGGTGATATGTATTCCCCTAAATTCTTTAAGACAAATGGAGATAAAAATTCGGTTAAAGCATCCATCATTAATGGTAATAGCATTACAACAATACTCTATAATTATGGATCTATTTGTAAGCCAAATACTCTCGGTAATATTGCCGATTTAGTTTGGAATGGACTTGGTTATGGATTTGAATTTGGACCGCTTGCAGCTGCAGAGGTAGTTAGTGACTCTGGAGATGTTATTCACATTGTGTCAGATTCTTTTGTTTTAACTGGACAAGGTGATTATAGTGCAGATGAAACTCTTAAATGGGGTTGGTTACCAAAAGCTGGTTATGTTGATACAACAGAAGGGCAAAATGAAATTGCTCGTCTTGGTATTGGTGATTTAAATGGAGATGGGAAACCAGACTCTTGGCCAGAAAGATGGTATAGCCCTGAATTAGGAACTTATGTTTGGCCAGCTTTCCTTGGTGATGCAGCTTCTGCTCCTGATGAAGAAGTTTACTACGTAGTAGATGATTGGTCAAATGCTGAATTTCCGTATACACCTTCTCCTTCAAAACCTGAGATAGGAGGTCTCGGTTTAGATATGGAAGTTAGAGTAATCCAGTTTGCTAACCCACTTGCAGATGATATAATGTTCCTTGTTTATCAAATTACTAATGCTAGTGAAAAGAGATTAGAGAGAGCATATTTTGGTATGCATGGCGATCCTCATGTTGGAGGTCCTTCAGATTATGGTGATGACCGTGCAGGTTTCATTGATCCATTTGGAAATTCATTACAACTTTCAAATGTACCCCAACGTGCCAGAAATATGGTTTACTCTTGGGATGATGATGGTATTGGAGCTGGTGGACGACCAACTGGTTATTTTGGATGGAAATTTCTTGAGTCTCCTTCAAATGCGACTGATAATATTGATAATGACGATGATGGTATAAAGGATGAATCGCCAGAGGATAGTAAAGGTTACTTTATAGATGGAAATACAATTTCTTTAGATACTCGAATAGATGATGTCGAAAAATATACAGAAATATTTGGTGCTCCGAAACCAAGATGGTACGGTGATGAAGATGGTGATTGGAATATAGATAAAGATGATGTTGGTATTGATGGTATTGGACCTAGTTCTGTAAACTATCCTGGTGCAGATTATGGTGAGGGTGATGGAGTTCCATCCCAAGCATGGTATGATGATATTGATGGTGATGGTGAATATACAAATGGTGAACCAATTAGTGACGATAGATTACCTGGATATAAATGGGCTGGTTCAGAATTGAACTTTGGTCTTAGAGATATTTCAGAGTCTGATCAAATTGGTCTTTCTAGTTTCCATGCAGCAGCTTATACAAACTCTGATCCAAATGTTCCTCGTAATGACCCTTTGATGTGGCAATGGCTATCTGCTGATACTATTGATACTTCACAAGAATTACTATCAGAAGCAGGTGATAATATCTTCAACTTTGGTACAGGACCACTTTCGCTTGATGTTGGAGAGACACAAAGATTTTCAATGGCAATTCTTTTTGGAAATGACCTTGATGATTTAATATTAAATGCTGAAACTTCAACTAAAATTCTTGAAGCTGATTATAGGTTTGCTCAACCACCTACAAAGCCTACAGTTACTGCAGTTGCTGAAGATGGAAGAGTAACCTTATTTTGGGATACTAAATCTGAAGAATCTGTTGATCCATTAACTGGAGAGAAAGATTTCCAAGGTTATAAAGTTTACAGAAGTAGAGATTATACTTTTGCTGATGTATTTACAATAACTGATGGTCAAGGTAATCCTTTTCTTGGAAAAGGCCTTGGACAATGGGATCTTGACGATTCTCTTAGTGGGTTCCATCCTGTTGAATATCCTGGTAGAGCTGTTAAATTCTATCTTGGTAATAACTCTGGTCTAGTTCATCAATTTGTTGATTCTACTGTTACTAATGGAATCAAATATTATTATGCTGTTGTTGCTTATGATGGTGGAACAGATGAAATTCCTCCTACTGAAAACAAAGCAATTATTCGTATAGACCCAATTACAAGTGTGTTAACATTTGAAACTAATACTGTTCAAGTTACACCTGGTTCTCCTAGTTCTGGTTTCGGTGAAGCAGAAGCTGGCATTGGTGGAAAACCAGATCAAATAATTGGTAACTCAACTGGAGTAATGAATATTACAATACTAGATGAACTTGATGTAAAAGATAAGACATTTGAAATTGATTTTATAAATGAAGTTACTTATAGCGTTTATGACGTAACTGGTATTGAAGATCAATTTGTTGGAAAAGATACTGTATTTACAGATCTTAAAATGGCGAATGTTAGTGCATCTACGGTAGTAGTAACTGATGAGGGTAGTAATGTTATAGATCCTTCTAAATATATAATTAATGAAGTATTTGGAAAAATACGTGGTACTAATGAAGGTGATCTTCCAGAAGGAGAAGTCTTTAACGCATCCTATAATTATTATCCAATTTCTGCAAGTATAGCAATAGATAGTTCTGACTCAAATCCGGTATTTGATGGTATGAGATTATTTGTCCAAAACGATGATCTTGATTTAAGCCAAGAAAAATCAAAATGGGATGATGCTGTAAATACAAATATTATTGACTCTGTTTTGTGGAGCTTATCCAATGCAGATTATTTTGGTAATCACGTGCAGTATAGAGCCGATTGGGAAGTAACTTGGGTTGATCTTGCAGATACTGTAGCTGATGGTTCTTGGATTAACGGTGACTCAGTTATAGCTTATCCTTCAGGGCAATTAGCTTCTATTCCTTTTAATGTAATCAATATTTCTGAAGTTGATGAAGATGGTAATTATGTTAAAGGTAATTACTTACTAGATGAAACGAAAACTCCAGCAACAATGAATAATGGTAAATGGGACTGGGGCGAAGGATTAATCTTAAGACCAACTGTTCCGGTTGGAGCAAACGATGTTTCATATTTAATGCGGTTTAGCTTAAGACCAGACACTACATTATATGATACAACTTTCTTAGCAGATTATCCTGATTCGGTAGATTATATTGATACAACTGTTACAAAATTTGATCCAGTTTACCCTAAAGAAGGTGATAGATATTATGTAAAAACTAATAAACCTTTTGCAACAGGTGATCAGTATAAATACGATAGTAAGGCTGCTGAGATTACAAAAGCCAAAGTAAAAGCATCATTGGATGATATATTTGTAGTTCCTAATCCATATGTTGCTTATAGTTTGTCTGAAGAACCTGGACGATTGCCAGAATCTCGTGGTGAAAGAGAAATACAGTTTAGAAATTTACCTCAAGAATGTACTATCCGAATTTATACGATAACTGCTGAATTAGTTGCTGAGATATATAAAAACGATTTAACAAGTATGGCAACTTGGGATTTATTAAGCTATGAAGGACATAGAATTGCATACGGTGTTTATGTCTATCACATAGAAGTTCCTAACGTTGGTGAAACTATTGGTAGAATTGGAGTTATAAAATAAAGTGAAAACAATTAAAACAGAAACTTTTAAATTTTATAACAGGAGAATATTAATGAAAAAATATAGTTTGATAATTTTATTTATGGTCTTTGGATTGTTATCACAATCCCTTGCCCAAGATAGTGGTACTACAACAAAAGTTGGTACCACTTCCGCCCAGTTCCTTAAGATAGGTGCTGGTGCAAGAGCAATTGGTATGGGTGGTGCATACTCTGCAATGAGTCATGATATCTACTCTGTATATTGGAATCCTGCTGGATTATCAACAAGTACAAATACTACTGAAGTTACATTTAATCATGCTAATTTGATTGCTGACATGAGTTATGATTTTGCCGCTGGTTCATTTAACTTAGGTGAAATGGGAACAATAGCTGCAAGTTTCACCTCTTTTGGAACTCCAGAAGAGAAAGTGAGAACTTTTGACAATCCACAAGGTGATGGTAGAATGTGGGATGCTGGGGCGATAGCTGTTGGCTTAACATATTCTAAAATGCTAACTGATAGATTCTCAATTGGTGTTACTGGTAAGTATATAAGAGAAACAGTTTGGAATTCTTCATCTTCAGGTTTTGCAATTGATGTTGGTACATTATATCGTACTCCATTTAATGATTTAACAATATCAGCTGCCATTTTTAATTTTGGTACTGATTTAACTTTAGATGGAAGAGACATTCAGTTCAATAGTGATCCAAATAGTAATATTGATACTGGTCCAAATAATATACCTGCAAATTATGATACTGATGCATATCCTTTACCAATGATGTTTAGATTTGGACTTGCAATGGATGCAGTAAAAACAAGATACTTACGTTTAAGTACTGCAGTTGATGCTATTCAACCAAATGATAACTCACCATACCTAAATATTGGTGCAGAATTTGCATACGATGAAATGTTTATGTTACGCGCCGGGTTTCGTCAGCTATTTATGAATAATCTTGAAGGTGGACTAACTTTTGGTGCTGGACTTAAATACCGAATTAGTGATGGTCTTGCTATTGCAATTAACTACGCATACGCTGATTACGGACGCTTATTAGATGTTCATTTCTTTGATGTAAGCTTAGAATTATAGAATAATAAAATCTAATTTATTATTTCAGTTTTATAAAGAGAGAAGTTTTTGCTTCTCTCTTTTTTTTTGATTGACGGGATATAAAAGTACTTTAATAGCCCAAGACTTCAGTCGTAGGAAGAAGTTAAAAATAATGGACCCTCCAAAATGGGTTTTAACCCGTTTTGGGATCTTTTAAATAACTGGCAAACAATGCAAAACAAAATTTTGAAAGTAAACAAACTACTAGTCAAACAATTTGGAATACCTCCACGCCGCAAAGAATTACCTGATTCTGTTGATATGATAATCGCTACAATTCTATCGCAAAATACAAATGATATCAACTCATATAAAGCATTTCAAAAGCTTAGGAAAAAATATAGCTCGTGGGATGAATTGCTAAAAGTTCGTAGAACTTCAATAGAAAAAGAGATAAAAATTGCCGGGCTTGGATTTCAGAAATCTACCGCAATAAAAAATTTGGTAAAAGAAATTTACGCTGAGCGAAAAGAGATATCACTCAATCATATCGAAAAAATGGATGATAACTCTGCAATAGTTGAGCTCACAAAGTATAAAGGTGTTGGAGTAAAAACTGCTAGTTGTGTGCTTCTATTTGCAGAAGGTAGAAATGTCTGTCCAGTTGATACACATGTTCACAGAACAGTAAATAGAATTGGAATTGTAAATGGTTCCACAGCTGATAAGACTTTTAATGAATTAAACGAAAACTTTCCCAAAAAAATTGCTCATCAATTTCATACAAATTTAATCAGATTAGGAAGGGAAGTATGCACTCCCAAAAATCCAAGTTGCGGAGTTTGTCCAGTTAGAAATGAGTGTGAATTTGAACCTAAAAATCTTGAAAATAATAAGATGAAGAGAGAGAGAAAATTTATGTTATTGGATTCTGTGAAATTAGAAAACAAATTAGCTAAAGAATAGTTTTGGAAAATAAAACTAGAAGCCGTCATTGCAAGGAGTCCAGTTTCTTTGGACGACGTGGCAATCTTCTGTAGATTGCTTCGCAAAAAGATGCTCGCAATGACTTGTGAAATTATAACTAAGCTGTCTCAAATCCATTTATCTTCAAAATCTCAGATGCTTTTTTAACTTCTTCCGAAGACTCAAATGAGAGCCTAAAAGTACCACCGGAACCTTCTCTAATTTTTAACAACTCCATATCTTTAATATTTATTCCAACCTTAAATAGTGCAGTTGAAATTTTACTGATTGCACCTGGTTGATCAGTAACAAAAACAAAAAGATCAAACAAGGGATGGAGAAAACCTTTACTGTTTTTTGGAACTTCGTCTCTGCAAACACGAGCACTTTCAAAATATGAATGGACAGCATCATAATCATCTTCTGAAATCCATTTTGTCAATACAGATAAATCGTATGAAAATTTATCTATTGCAGTCAAAATCTGATTTTTATTATTTGCAATTATCGATTCCCAAATTTCAAAATCACTTGATGCTATTCGAGTCATATCTCTAAAACCACCAGCAGCCAAATCTAGAAAGTTATAATTATCTGTCTTGAGCGAAGCAGCATTTACTAAAGCAACAGATACTAATTGAGGAAGATGACTCACACTAGCGGCAATAACATCATGTTGCTTAGCTGGAATGTGCAAAATATTTGAACCCAAAGATGAAATAATTTTACTAAATTCGTTGAAGTAAAAGTCATCATTTAATTTTTCAGTTAAAATATAAACTGAGTTTTCAAAAAGAAGAGAGTCTGAATTTTCATATCCACCTTTCTCTTTGCCTGTCATTGGATGTCCACCAAAGTAAATTCCTTTACTCTCAATGTTATCCCATTTCTCTTTGAATACATTTTTAACACTACAGACATCTGTTAAAATTGAATTTTTATTAAGTTTTGGGGCAAGCGTTTCAAAGATTTCTATAGATTTGGAGACAGGCAAACAGATAAATATTAAATCAGAATTTAGAGACTCTTCATAAGAGTTTAGTTTAGAATTAATAATATTTTCATTAATTGCGGCTGATAAGATTTCTGATTTATCAAATGCTGATATTGTAAAATCATACTTCGATTTTTGCAACGCTTTAGCAATAGAGCCACCAATTAGCCCCAATCCAATAATTGAAATGTTTTTAATATTCATAATTTCACCAATACTTAGCTATCTGAAGGGCTGTCATTTTGGACAAATGTGAGAAATCTCTAATAATATAAAAGATTTCTCACCAAAAAAAAATGGGTGAGAAATGACAATTCCATAATGAAATACTAAAGTGTTCTTCCAATTGCTTTTGCAATAACTTTTAATTCTTGAACTAAGCTAATATAATCAGCTGGTAAAAGTGCTTGTGGTCCATCAGACATTGCTTCTTCTGGTTTATCATGTATTTCAATCATTAATGAATCAGCACCTGCTGCAACAGCTGCACGAGCCATTGGAGCAACTTGTTTTCTATATCCAGTAGCATGAGAAGGATCGGCAACAACTGGCAAGTGACTTCTTTCATGCACAACTGGAATTGCTGATAAATCAAATGTATTTCTCGTGTAAGGCTCAAAAGTTCTAATACCACGTTCACATAGCATTACTTCAGAATTACCATTTGCAAGTATATACTCTGCAGACATCAGCCATTCTTCTATTGTGGCAGCTAGTCCACGCTTTAGCATAACTGCTTTGGAAGTTTTGCCAAGTTCTTTTAGCAAGCCAAAGTTCTGCATATTTCTTGCACCAATTTGAAAAATATCAGTATACTTTTCAATTAACTCAATTTGATGAATTTGCATTACTTCAGTTACCATCAACAAACCATATTCATCTGCTGCGGCACGCATAATTATCAATCCTTCTTCTCCCATACCTTGGAAAGAGTAAGGTGAAGAACGTGGTTTGAACGCACCACCGCGTAGAATTTTTGAACCAGATTCAGCTACAACCTTCGCAAGTCTGAATATTTGATCTTCACTCTCAATGGCACATGGACCAGCCATTAAAATAATTTCATCAGTTCCAATTTCAACATTTCCAATTTTAATTATGGTATTCTCTTCTTTGAAGTTTCTACTAGCCATCTTAAATGGAACAGTAACACGATAAACATCTGATACTCCATCTAGTATTTTAATTTTTCTTATGTCGAAACTAGGTTTTACACCTATCGCACCAATTATTGTTTTAACTTCACCTCTTGATTCATGTACCTGAAAACCATAATCTTCCAAATGTTTTTTTACATCATCTATTTGGATTTCAGTTGCATTATTTTTTAATATTACTACCACTTTATTACCTGTATTTTTTTTAATTAAATTTATTTTCTAAAGACTGTTATTCCAAGGAGCCTAGCTTCGCGAGAATCTTTCATGAAAGCATAAGATTTCTCTCTCCGTTCGAAATGACAATTACCATTTACTAATTCAGTCTACTCATGAAACTTTTTCTCACCTGCTTCAATAGCAATGTCGAGATAATCTTCTTTTGTTGGAATTGCACATGAATATTCTGAACTGTAAGCACAGTAGGGATTATATGCATAGTTGAAATCAACTGTGTATATAAAATCCGGGTTTTCATTCAACTCAAAATCTACATATCTACCTACACCGTAAGATTCATGGTTTGTTGTTTTATCAGTAAACCAGATACTGTAATATTTGGTAATTCCATCTCGTGCAAGGGTTTCATATATTTTTACATCTAATTTGTTCTTTGCATTTTGAAGTTTCAGTATTCCATATCTTACAGATTTTCTCTCTTCGCCTTTAGTACCAAAGACTTTTACAGTATCTTTAACTTCATTCTCAACAAGTTTGCCAGTTAAAACGAAATCGAAGTTTGCTTCAAAATATTTCAATGCATGAAACTCAACCTTACTTTTACGATTAAAAGGGGAATATGTACTATCACTAAATTCCATATTTTTTTCTGTCCTGAATTTTTCTAATTCAAGAACATACTTTTTTTGATCTTCCGAGTAATTACTACATCCTGAAAACAGTGTTAAAATAATTGTAAAAATGAGAGAACTCAAAAGTATATTATTTAATTTGTTCATTTTGCTTTATCCTCATCAATTTTTCTTTTAAGTGAGTTCAGTTTATTTAGAGCATCCATAGGAGTAATTTCATTAATAGATAAATCTGAAATTTCCTTACGAATTGAATCATCCTTAATTTCAAAAAGTGAAAATTGAGATTCATCATTACTTTTTATTTTTTCAAGTTTTGCTTTTTTAAGTTCGTAGGGCGTTAATTCTTTACCTTCTAAGTTTTCTAAAATCGCTTTTGCCCTATTAACTACAAATAATGGAAGTCCAGCCATTTGTGCAACCTGAATTCCGTAACTATGATCTGCACCACCAGGCGATACTTTATGTAGAAATATTACTTTGTCTCCATATTCTCTAACGTCAACTTTGTAATTTTTAATTCTCGGAAAAAGTTCTGCCATTTCATTTAGTTCATGATAATGTGTTGCAAATAGTGTCTTTGCAGCGACATTAGGATTCTCATGTAGATATTCTGTAATAGACCAAGCGATAGAAATTCCGTCAAAAGTAGATGTGCCACGTCCGATTTCATCAAAAAGTATTAGACTTTTACTTGTTGCATTATTTAATATGTTTGCCGCTTCCTGCATCTCAACAAGAAATGTCGATTCGCCTGCTGTGATATTATCACTTGCACCAACTCGAGTATAGATACGGTCAATCAAACCAATGTTAGCGCTTTCTACTGGAATAAATGAACCAATTTGAGCAAGTAAAACGAGTAAGCCAACTTGACGTAAATAGACAGATTTACCAGCCATATTCGGTCCAGTTAATACTACAATTTGAGTAGTGTCGTTCGATAGATTACAATCATTAGGAGTAAACTTGTCACCATGTGATAATATTTGCTCTACCACTGGGTGACGTCCATTAACAATTTCAATAGTATCTCTTTCATTTATTTCTGGCTTAACATAGTTATATGCATCTGCACATTCAGCAAAAGATAGGTATGTATCTAACATTGCAATTAGCTTGGCATTCTCTTGAATAGCTTCGGTCTCAGCTGCAACATAGTTCCTAATTTCATTAAATAAATTGTATTCAAGATTAGAGATATTCTCCTCAGCATTCAATACTTTTTCTTCATACTCTTTTAACTCTGGAGTTATATAACGCTCACTATTTACCAGTGTTTGCTTACGAATATAATTCTCTGGTATTTTATCACGGTGTGTATTACTAATCTCAATATAATATCCAAATACTCTATTAAAGCTGATTTTAAGTGATGAAATTTTTGAACGGTCTCGTTCACTTTTCTGCATGTTGGCAATCCAAGTTTTAGCGTTGGATGAAATATCACGGATTTCATCAAGCTCTGGACTAAAACCAGAACGAATAATTCCACCATCTGTTATAGAGAGAGGGGGATTATCAGAAATAGAGAGCTCTAACTTCTCAACAATATTTTCTAATTCATTTAAACGATTATTAATCTTACCAATATTATTAGAATCAGCTTGATCTAACAATTGTTTAAGTAAAGGAATTTTCTTTAAAGATGTTTTAAGATTTACCAATTCACGTGGATTAGCTCTACCCGTACATACTTTTGAAATAAGTCTCTCTATATCACCAATTTCTTTCAATTCGTTTTGAAGATTCTCTCTTAATTTTTTTTTCTTAAAAAACTCTTCTATACTTTCTTGGCGTTGTAAAATAGGTTTAAGTTTTTTTAAAGGGGCATTAATCCACTTTTTCAATAACCTTCCACCCATTGGAGTTTCAGTTTTATCAAGAATAGATATTAACGAACCCTCACGCTTTCCATCTTGCATTGTAAAAGATATTTCAAGGTTCCTTCTCGTAGAAGCATCAAGCATCATGTAATCGGAAGGATTATAAAGAGAAATTCTATTTAGGTGATTGAGTTTTCCTTTTTGAGTCTCCTTTAGATAATTTAGAACAACACCGGCAGCTACCTTTCCAAATGTTAAACTCTCAATTCCAAAACCTTTAAGTGTTTTTGTATTGAAATGTTCCAATAAAATATCATTTGCATAATCTATATCAAAAATCCATTCTTCAATTTTTGTAATACGTACTGGAAGATTTTGTGCTTCAATTATTGGTTCAAGAATCCCTTTTTGCTCCTTCGAAATAAGAATTTCTGCAGCGTTGATATGGTGTATCTGTTCTTCTAAAAATGATTGATGGACTTCATAAGCGTAAAATTCACCAGTTGAAATATCTGAAAAAGAAATTCCAACATTCTCGTTTAGCAAAAATATTGAGGCAACATAATTATTGTTTTTATGATCAAGCAGTTTATCTGAGAAAGCTACACCTGGAGTAATTACTTCAACTACTTCACGTTTTACAAGTCCTTTTGCAAACTTTGGGTTCTCAACTTGTTCACAAACAGCAACACGAAAACCAGCACGGACTAGCTTTGGAAGATAAGTATCAATCGCATGGTGAGGAAAACCCGCAAGAGCCACATGTGTAGCTTTTCCGTTAGCACGTTTTGTTAAAGTTATTCCTAAAACTTTAGAAGCAGTTTTTGCATCTTCTGCAAAAGTTTCAAAGAAATCTCCAACCCTGAACAACAAAATAGTGTCTGGATTTTCATCTTTAATCTTATAAAACTGTGTCATTAATGGTGTTTCAGCCATGTAAACTTTCCAACGAACTAAACTCTTAAGAGATAATAATTTAACTAGAAAATATACTCTTATAGGTAGCTAAATTCAATCGATTAAAAATCTTATTTCTAGATTTTGTATGTTTATGCATAAAAAAATAGGATGAAAGCAATATGAATAAAGTGAATTTTGAATTGGAAGTTTATACATATCAAATTGATATTGTAGGGCACTTAAGTAACATAATTTATATTGAATGGATGGAAATTGGGAGACTTAAACTATTAGAGGCTATTGGTCTACCAGTTATTGAATTAACTAAGAAAGATATATTTCCTATATTGGTAAATACAAACATCACATATAAAAAACCAATATTTTATGGCGACAAAGTTCGTGCCGAAATATGGATATCAAAACTAAACGCAGCTTCTGCATTAATGGAATTTCGCTTTATAAAAAATGATGGAATCCTTGCAGCTACTGGATATCAGAAAGGATTATTTATTACAGGAAGTACTGGTAAACCTTATAGAATACCAAAAGAAGAAAGAATGTTATATGAGAAATATCTTTTTGAATTGTAATCCAGAGATGCATTTTTCAAATTCATAAAAATAATTAGTAACCGATTATCTTTGATAAAGATATTATTTCTAATATTAGGTAAATTGGTTTGTAAATATTCTAAAATAAAGAGTAAATAATGTATATTGAAATTAGCTCAAATAGAAAAGAAGAAATTAAGAATCCAACTAAATTTGAATTTCACATCGCTAAGAAAATTAGAAAATTATATGATGTTAGTGATGAAATATTTTCAATATCAGGGAATGTTATTTTTGCTAATATTAGTCAAGTAAGAATATTTGTAAATAAATTTAATAAAGTCAAAAATGATAATCAGAAAATTCAAGTAAGTCAAGTTAATGCTGCTGGTTTAATGGATGAAATATTTCACTTTGTAATAAGACGATATGAAGATGAGCTAAATCCAAAAGTATTTAGCCGCGCTGTTGAGTATCTTGAGAAAAATGTTGGAGAAGATGAATTAAGGAAACTACTCTTTGAGTTTATTGAAGTATTCCCACCAGTAGAAGTCTATAAAGGTAAAATAGCTCCTTATGATTATCTTCGCTCATACACAGGAGAAAAATCAAATAAAGAAATTACTTTAGAAGAAATGCTATTGTTAAATTTTGCAAATATAAACCCAGCTTACGGTAAGTTAATTGAATTGTTTAATGCGAATTATCTATCCCATAAAGATATTTACATTAAGACAATTGATACATTGAAAGAATTCTTGAAAGACGAAACGACTATCGGTTCAGGTCAATTTGATTTGTTTGAATACTTGATGAAGCCAATTATGAGTAATTCTGAGAGCTTAACTAAGCAATTGGAATATATACTTGATAATTGGGATATAGTTTTAAAAGATAAATATGCAGATAGAGTTCTCTCTAATAAAGACTTAGTGAAAGAAGAGATTACATTTGAGTTTAATGGTGATGGTGGCTCAGCACCGACTATAGTTCCTAAGTATAAAGGGGAGTATGATTCAACGGATGGATTTACACTTGGAAAGTCGTCCTTTAATTATGCTAATGATATAAACACAACATATGAAGAGACTGAACATTTTACATCTGATATTCACTGGATGCCAAATGTAATATTGATGGCAAAGAATATTTATGTTTGGCTTGACCAGCTCTCTAAAAAATATCAACGTGAAATTAAGAGTTTAGACCAAATACCAAATGAAGAATTGGATGAACTTGCAAGAAGAAATATTAATGGTTTATGGATGATAGGATTGTGGGAACGAAGTTCTGCATCAAAAAGGATTAAACACATTATGGGTAATATTGATGCGGTTGCATCCGCATATTCTTTGTACGATTATCAAATTGCATACGATATTGGTGGGGAGGATGCATATAACAATCTTAACGAGAGAGCCAAAGCACGTGGAATTAGATTAGCGAGTGATATGGTTCCAAATCATACAGGGATTCATTCTGATTGGGTAAGAAATCATCCAGAATATTTTGTGCAAGTTTCTGAACCACCCTTTGATTACCACTTTACTGGTGAAAATTTATCGGAAGACCCAAATATTGAAATTAAGATTGAAGACGGTTATTGGGAAAAACGAGATGCGGCTGTTGTGTTCCGCAGAATAGATAAAAGATACAACGATGTACGCTATATATATCATGGAAATGATGGCACTAACATGCCATGGAATGACACAGCTCAGCTTGATATGCTTAAGCATGAAGTACGTGAGGCTGTAATTCAAAAAATATTTGATGTTGCTCGAAAGTTTTCCATAATCCGATTTGATGCAGCAATGACGCTAGCGAAAAAACATTTCTCACGTTTGTGGTATCCACAACCTGGGATGGGTGGTGATATTCCTTCACGAACAGATCACTCAATGAGTAGAGCTGAGTTCGATTCATTCTTTCCAGATGAGTTTTGGAGAGAAGTTGTTGATAGAATTAATAATGAAATGCCTAATACACTTCTCCTTGCTGAAGCATTCTGGTTAATGGAGGGATACTTTGTTCGTACACTAGGAATGCATCGAGTTTATAACTCGGCATTTATGCATATGATGATGAAAGAGGAGAACTCAAAATATCGTGAACTTATTTATAATACTCTTGAATTTGAACCAGAGATATTGAAGCGATATGTGAATTTTATGAGCAACCCGGATGAGGAGACTTCAATCCAACAGTTTGGAACTGATGATAAATATTTTGGTGTGTTGACATTTATGATTACGTTACCTGGACTTCCAATGTTTGCTCACGGTCAAATAGAAGGTTATACAGAAAAATATGGAATGGAATATAAACGTGCATATTATGATGAGCAACCTAAGGACTGGCTTGTTGATAGGCATGAGCGAGAGATATTTCCAATAACACGTAAGCGATATCTGTTCTCAGAAGTTGAAAACTTTTGGTTTTATGATTTTTATGATCTGAATGGGAATCTGAATGATAATATATTTGTCTATTCAAATAGAGCTGGCAGTGAAAGGTCATTAGTTTTATTCAACAATAAGTATGATAAAGCATACGGCAATTTCCAAAAATCAACACCAAAGCTGGTTAAAATAGATGATGAAAATAAATTTATTAAGGAACTAAATGCAGCCGAAGCACTAAATATAAATGGTAATTTAAATTGTTTCTATATCTTCAAAGATATGGTTACTAATTTAGAGTATTTATTTAAAGGCTCTGATTTGTGGCAGAATGGATTTTACTTTGAATTGAATGGCTTTGAAAGACGAGTCTACACTGATATTAGAGAGATTGAAGATACGAATGGCGATTATTATCAGGCCTATTTAGAGTTAAATGGAAGGGGAGTTCAGTCAATTAAAGAATTTATAAAAGATAAAAGATTTGCACCACTCTATGAAGTTTTTTCAAAAATACTTAGTCAAGAGGAAATAGATAATTTTGCTGAGAGGTTAATTGTTTCTCCAAAAAAGAAAGATAGTATTAAGAGTAGTTTTGAAAATCTAATTGAAAATGTGAATCTGATGATTGAAGAATTCTCAAAAATAACTAATTCTAAAATAGAAGTAGCTGGAGTTGTTGAAGACATTGAATCAAAACTTGACGTTATCAAAAATCTAAATTCCCATTCTAATACAAAATCGCCTAAAGAAAAACTAATTAAGAAAAATAAATTCTTTGTCTTGAGTAGTAACTCAGATTATTTAGAAAATTCTAAAATATTCTTAGCATGGATAGTTTTGAATTCAATTAGTCCTTTGATAAAAAAAGAAAATAGTAATGAGAAAATAATAAGTAGAATTCTTAATAAATCATTCAAAGAGATATTATCAAATAGTGGAAAAGATGGTATTAAAACAATTTCACTCATTGAACTTTTACTTGAGGATTTTAATTCATTGTTGGTTGCTGATGGTATAGCTGATATAAATCTTAAAAAGCAAAAAGATATTATTGATTATTTATTAACTAGTAAAAAGGAATTTGTTTCAAAATTGTTTGAAGATAATTATGTACACAAGTTTTTAGAAGTCAATATTTATAAGGACATTCGCTACTTTAATAAGGAAAAATTTGAAAAATTTGTTAAGTGGTTATTTAATATTCTAATGATTAACAAACTTGTTGATGATAGTGAAAATATTGATGAGGTCTTTAATCTTTATTGTAAGATTTATGAGTATCTACTAGAGTCAGCTGAAGAGTCAGGATATCAACTAGACGAATTGGAAGAAATACTAGTTCATAAGAATATTTAGAATAAATAAATTGGTTTAAAATCTTGAGCAAACTCTATCCTGAATTAAGGGATAGAGTTTTCCTTTTTTAACTAGAGTAATTGTACTATTAAATATATGTAGCTAATCTCTATATTTCGAAGGGTACTCTGCAATAATGGATAATACACTATCCGTAATTAATTCTGTGTCCTTCGCTGTCAGTAAATGGCCATTGATTAAAAATGAGAATACAATTTCTTCATCATTTGAAGTTGTTAAATATCCAGACAACCCTCGTACATTTGATATAGTTCCAGTTTTAGCAATAACATTTCCCTCAGCTTTAGTCCCTTTCATTCTACGTTTAAGAGTACCATCAATACCTGCTATTGGAAACAATTCTTTCCAAGTTTCCCAGTATTCACTATTTCTCATTCCCTTAAGAATTTTCACAATTTGTTGAGGACTTATATAATTGTATCTAGAAAGACCGGAGCCATCACTGTATTGATATGTGTTAGGAGGAATTCCAAAATCCGCCAAAACATTTTCTACTACTTTTTTACCTTCTCTAAATGAACCAATTCCACTCTGACTCCAACCCATGGTTTTAACCATTGTTTCGGCATACATGTTTTGACTTCTTTTCATAAGTCCCTTTAATATTTCACTAAGCGGAACTGAATGATTTGATAAAATAAGTTTATACTTTTCAGGTGTAAGTTCCCAATTATCAATTTCATCACAATCTAGTGCTTTGCCAGTAACAGATATTCCTTTACTTATTATTGTTTCCTTTAATACAGTTACATAAAATAATGTTGGGTTATTTAATGATGGGGTTCTTTCAAAGGGTCTACTTCCAACTTGTACTGTTCCAGAGATAATAATATTATTTGCACCAAATGGTCTTGATATATTTATTCTAGTTTTAGCAGTATCTGAAATGATTGTGTTATTGATAATGGTAAAATAATCACTCTCTACATTGGGAATAATAGTAACAGAATCATTAATGTTTGATGGGGGAATTATCTTCAAATCGACATAATTTTCATTAAACTGAAGTGCACCTGATTCTGCTGAGTACCAACTTCCTAATCCATCATGAGTCCATCCACCTCCATATCCATTATCGTCAAAGGCATTATCATCTCCAATTATATCTCCTTCAATTTTCTTAATACCCAATTTAAGTAGAGTATCAGCCCAGCTAAAGAATGGATATCGCGGATCATCATAAAATTTTGTGTAAAAAGTAGGATCCCCATTTCCTGATACAATTAAATTACCCATTAAAACTGAATCAATTATTTCACCATCATAATAAAGTCTAGTTTCAAATTTAAAATCTAATCCTAAAGTTATTAAAGCCGAAGCAGTTGTCGGAATTTTTTCGTTAGAAGCGGGCATAAACATTTTATTGGCATTTTGTTCATACCAAAATTCACCAGTTGTTAATGACTCAATCATTACTCCCCAGTGGGCATTTGCAAATAAAGGGTCATTAAATTTATCAGCTATCAGGGCTTGAGTATCATTGTAGGAATAAAAATGTGATGCACCAGAGCATCCAATAAAAAATAGTGGAATCAAAAAAAGAAGGGACTTTTTAATCATTTTGGTTCTCTCAGTTAAAGTATAATAAAAGCAAATAAATCAAACAGATTTATGGAATGGTATAAAACTAACCTCCAGTGTTTAAAACAGTGGAGGTTAGTTGAAATAATTAGTCGTTTAAATATTCATTAATCGCAGCAGCAGCTTTTCTTCCTTCACCCATTGCAAGAATTACAGTCGCAGCACCAAGTACAATATCACCACCAGCATAAACACCTTCCACAGATGTTTTCATTTTGTCGTTAACAATTAAGTTACCCCATTTGTTAACTTCCAGCTCTGGAGTTGTTTGACTTACCAGTGGATTACTGCCATTACCAATTGCAACAATTACTGTGTCTAAATCGAGCATAAATTCGCTGCCTTCTATTACAACTGGGCGACGACGACCAGAATCATCTGGTTCACCAAGTTCATAGCGTAAACATTCTAATCCAACAACGTGTGATTTATCATCACCTTTTATGCTTTTTGCATTTTGTAGGAACAAGAATTGAACGCCTTCTTCCTTAGCATGCTCAACCTCTTCAACACGTGCAGGCATCTCTTTCTCAGTTCTGCGATAAACTACGTAAACATTCTCTGCTCCAAGTCTAAGAGCCATACGGGCTGAATCCATTGCTACGTTACCACCACCAAGTACAGCAACATTTTTAGAATGATAAAATGGGGTGTCTGAATTCTCTTCATCGTATGCCTTCATCAAATTAGCACGAGTTAAATATTCATTTGCTGAAAATACTCCAACAAGATTCTCGCCGTCAATTCCCATAAACATTGGAAGTCCAGCACCAGTCCCAATAAATACAGAATCAAATTTATCTTTCTTCATTAAATCTAGAAGTTTTCGTGTTCTTCCAACAACATAATTCTTTTGAAATTTAACTCCCATTTTATTAAGAGTTGAAACTTCCTGATCTATAATTCCGTTTGGTAATCTGAATTCTGGAATTCCATAACGCATAACTCCACCAAGTTTATGGAATGCTTCAAACACTGTTACATCATGACCTTCGCGACGAACATCTGCTGCAACAACAAGTCCTGCTGGACCACTTCCAACAATAGCAACTCTTTTACCAGTTTCTGGTTTTACTTCAGGTGGAACAATTGTTCCTTGCTCACGTTCCCAATCAGCAACAAATCTCTCAAGTCGCCCAATAGCAACAGCTTTATCCACATCTTTATTAAATTTACCAGTAGCACAACTTATTTGACACTGTGTCTCTTGCGGACAAACTCTTCCACATATAGAAGGGAGTAGGGAAGTTTCTTTTATTATATCAATTGCACCTTGAAAGTCATTATCAGCAACATTTTTAATAAAGCCAGGAATATTTATTTCAACAGGACAATCGGCGATGCATGCTGGTTTTGCACATTGTATGCAACGCATTGCTTCAACACGCGCCTGTTCTGCTGAATATCCAATTGCAACTTCTTCTAAATTATGACTTCTAATTTCTTCATCTTGTGTAGGCATCATCTGAGGAGGAATTGCTAATTGCTGTTTTTTAGTTATCGGAGTAGTTCTATTAAAAATATCATCAAATAATACTTTTACTTGTTCGGTTATTTCTGCTTGGGTAGGGTGGCTCATTTTGTCTCCTCTGCTTTAGCATCAAATTCTTTATCTACATGGCATTTATGAGTAGCTTCAGCTTCAATTCCTTTATAAGAGTTAAGACGAGCCATCATATTGTCAAAATCAACTTTATGCCCATCAAACTCTGGTCCATCAACACAAACAAATTTAACGTCACTTCCAACATTAACACGGCAACCGCCACACATTCCAGTACCATCAACCATTATTGTATTAAGTGAAACTTGTGTAAAAACTCCGTAAGGTTTTGTTGTGAGTGAGCAGAATTTCATCATAATCGGTGGACCGATTGCAATAACCATATCTGGTTTAGTTGCTTCATTTTTACAAAGTTCTTCTAAAGGCACTGTTACTAAGGCTTTACGACCGTATGATCCATCATCTGTACAAACTATAAGTTCGGAAGCAATCTCCTTCATCTCTTTTTCAAGAATAATTAATTCTTTATTTCTAGCACCAATAATTGTAGTTACTTCATTACCAGCAGCTTTTAATGCTTGAGCAATTGGATGTAATGGGGCAACACCAATTCCGCCACCAACACAAACTACTTTACCATAATTTTTAATATGGGTTGGTAGCCCAAGAGGTCCAACTAATACTGGAAGATCATCACCAACTTCAAATTGAGAAAGCTCGGTTGTTGTTTTTCCAACAACTTGAAAAATAAGTGTTATGGAATCATCTTCTGTACTTGCATCTGCAATTGTTAGAGGAATCCTTTCACCATATTCTTCATCAGTTTGAAGTATAATAAATTGCCCAGCTTTTCTCTCTTCTACAATTAAAGGAGCATGAACCCGCATCAAATAAACATCAGCAGATAATTTCTCTTTGTGGAGTATTTTAGCCATAAATAAATCCTATAGTTTTATAAAAAAACATAAATATTCTATTTTAAATACAAATACTAACATATTAAATTATGAGTACTTAACAAAGATTCTAAAGTTTATTTATTCGATCTTAAAACCACCTCCTTTGGTGGTGGTAATGTTCTGTTGGCTATG
>CBDUTO010000061.1:0-24461 GCA_965370315.1 uncultured Melioribacteraceae bacterium | reverse complement strand
GGCTGTTTTGTCAGTCCCGAATGTTTTTATCGGGAATCCCTATTAAGTCTTTTTAATTATTTTGCTAAAAATAAATGAATAATTACTTTGTTTATATATTATCGAATAAGAAAAGAGGAACGATTTACATTGGTGTTACAAATAATTTAATACGCAGATTATATGAACATAAGAATGGACTAATTGATGGTTTTACAAAAAGATATAACATCAAAACCTTAGTTTATTTTGAAATGACGTTTGACATTAAATCCGCTATTGAACGAGAAAAGAAATTAAAAAAGTGGAATAGAGCTTGGAAGATTGCTCTTATTGAAAAAGCGAATCCAGAATGGGAAGATTTGAGTTTGGAAATTTAATAGAGCAACCTAACAGATTCCCGATAAAAACATTCGGGAATGACAGTTTGAAAACAATAATTTAAAATAAAGTTTTAATAATGAATTCAAAGGTAGAATAAACATTGATTAGAAGTTCAATCATGCCCTTTCATGATTAATCAAAAATAATCAGCGTCCTATTTTGTACATGGAGAAAAAATGTTAGACATAAAATTAATTAGAGAAAATCCTGAATTAGTAAAAACTGGTATTCTTAACAAGAACGAAAAAAACAATACCGTTGATGAAATTCTTGAACTAGATGGAAAACGTCGATCTCTACTTACTGAAGTAGAAGAGAAAAAAGCACAGAAGAATAAAGTTTCTGCAGAAGTTGGAAAACTTAAAAAAGCAGGCGAAAACGCTGATGAAATAATTGCAGAGATGAAGCAACTTGGAGAGGACATAAAAAATCTTGATGATTCAGTCCGCACTGTTACAGAGAACTTAACAAACTTGCAAATGTGGGTTCCTAATCTTCCCCATTCTTCTGTTCCTGTTGGCAAAAATGAAACCAGCAATGTTGAAACAAAACAATGGCTTCCTGAAGGATTTTCATTTGAAATCAACGAGCCTATTCTTGACCATCTAGAGCTAGGAAAGAAATTAAATATTCTAGATTTTGAACGCGGTGCAAAAATTACTGGGTCAGGATTTCCAGTTTATGTTGGCAAAGGTGCTAGACTTGAGAGAGCATTAATTAGTTTTATGCTCGATTATCACATTGACAAACATGGCTATACAGAAATTATTCCTCCATTGTTTGTAAATGCTGAATCAATGAAAGGAACTGGACAACTACCTAAAATGGCAGATGATATGTATCATGCTGAAAAAGATGACCTCTATGCAATTCCAACAGCAGAAGTTCCAATAACAAACATGCATCGTGATGAAATTTTAAGCGAAGATGAGCTCCCTATTAATTATACTGGATACACTCCATGTTTCAGAAGAGAAGCCGGCTCATATGGTGCTGATTCTAAAGGATTTTTACGAACACATCAATTTAACAAAGTAGAGATGGTGAAATTTGTAAAGCCAGAAACTTCATACGATGAATTGAATAATCTTGTTAGAGATGTTGAAGATATTTTACATGAATTAAAAATTCCATATAGAATTTTAGAACTCTGCACCGGTGATTTAAGTTTTGCAGCAGCAAAATGTTTCGATATCGAAACATGGTCTCCTGCAGAAGATAAATGGCTCGAAGCCTCTTCATGCAGTAATTTTGAGAGCTTCCAAGCAAGACGTGCAAAAATTCGTTTCAAAAAGAAAGACGAGAAAAAAGCAGAATTCATACACACACTTAATGGCTCTGGATTAGCAACAAGCCGTTTGATGGTTTCAATTATGGAAAACTATCAAACTCCAGAAGGGAAAATAATAGTCCCTAAGGTTCTCCAAAAATATACTGGTTTTGAAATAATAGATTAAATTCTAATTTGAGCGATTTAAGAAGCTGTCATTGCGAGGAGTCCAATCTTTTCTGGACGACGTGGCAATCTTTCACTAATAGTTTCGAACCCAAAAGTTTATTTTGAAATAACTCAATTTTACTAAATGTAAAGCGACTTAGAAAGTCGCTTTTTTATTATTAATGATTTTGTATAAATAAGGGCTTTAGTTATTTTTGTATTTCGAGAGGGAGAAAAACTATTTTCCTTTTTAAATATAATTGAATATTTCCTATAACTTTAAGGATGTATAAAATGGCCATACCTGATTTTCAATCTTTCTTTTATCCTTTCCTAAAATTTAGCACTGATTCAAACGAGCATTCTTTGAAAGAGGTTCGTAAATATATGACAGAATATTTTTCCTTATCAGATGAAGATAAATCAGAAAAAATTCCAAGTGGAACTCAATCAAAATTTAACAATAGAATTTATTGGACTAAGAGTTATTTTATAAAGGCATGCTTAATCGAACCGACCCAAAGAGCACATTTTATTATCACTGATAGAGGCAAATCCTTTTTTTCGAAATTTAAGAATGGCATCACAATTAGTGATTTGAAAGAAATTAAGGAATTTAAGGAGTTTACTTCACGAACAAATGGTGGTGCTGAAAATTCTTCAAAAACTAAAACTATCGAATCTATTCACGAGAACAAAACACCTTTAGAAAAACTTGAAGAATCCTATTTATATATTCAAAGTGAATTAGCAAATGAAGTTTTAGAAAAAATCAAAACAAACTCTTGGCAATTTTTTGAAGATTTGGTAATTGATATAATGGTTCAAATGGGTTACGGAGGTTCAAGAAATAAAGCAGGAGAAACTTTAAAAAGAACTAACGATGAAGGTATTGATGGAATTATCAATGAAGATAAACTTGGATTAGATATTATCTATTTACAAGCAAAAAAATGGAAAAGTTCGGGTGGAATAGGAAGACCGGAAATACAAAAGTTCGTAGGTGCTTTACACGGTCAAAGAGCAAAAAAAGGAGTCTTTATAACAACAAGCTATTTTTCAAAAAAAGCATATGATTATGTAAAAACAATTGATCCAAAAGTTATTTTGATTGATGGCGAAACACTTGCAAGTTTAATGATTGAACATGGTCTTGGCACATCAACCATTGAATCATACCACATAAAGAAAATAGATTTAGACTATTTCGAAGAATAGAGGCAAGTATCATGAAAACAGAAATAATAAAATCACTAACAGAAACATTTGAAGATCATTCGCATACAATGGAAAATGGTATTGAATTTTGGTTTGCAAGAGATTTGCAAAACTTACTTGGATATAATGAATGGAGAAATTTTTTCAATGTGGTTGTAAAAGCAAAAACAGCATGCGAAAAGACCGAAAATAGCATCTCCTATCATTTTGTTGACGTCAACAAAATGGTTGAAATTGGCTCTGGAACAGAAAGAGAAATTACAGATATTATGCTTACAAGATACGCATGCTATTTAATTGCTCAAAATGGTGACCCACGCAAAGAGCAAATTGCTTTTGCACAAAATTACTTTGCAGTTCAAACAAGAAAATTTGAGTTAATAGAAAAAAGAATTAACGATTGGGAGAGACTTCAAGCTCGAAAGAAACTAACAATTTCCGAAAAAGATTTGTCGGAATTAATTTTTGAAAAAACTGGTAATGACAGAAATTTTGGATTAATTAGGAGCAAAGGAGACAAAGCATTATTTAACAAAACTACGCAACAAATGAAAAATAAACTAGGCGTTCCGAAAGGTAGAGCTTTAGCTGATTTTTTGCCAACACTTACTATTAAGGCAAAAGATTTTGCAACTGAAATAACTGTATTCAATACCAAAGAGAAAGATTTACAAACTGAAAGACAAATTTCAGGAGAGCATATTACAAACAACCAATCTGTTAGAAATATTCTTTTAGACCGTGGAATAAAATCTGAAGAATTACCTCCAGAAGAAGACATAAAAAAACTTGAACGTCGTGTAAATACAGAATCAAAGAGAATTGGTAAAAGCTCTGACAAATTGAAATAATCTTTATAAAACCTCTTATCCCATTTCCATTTTAATTTTCCTTATCTTTCAACGCTCTATTTATAGATATAAAAATAAATTAGGAATTTCACAAAGGGGTTCCTTTCTAAAAGAATATGACATCAAATTCACACATTTTGTATCTGAAATCTGAAATCTGTCTTCTTAAAATCTAACTGTATGAAACGATTATTTACACTTAATAAATATTTTAAGAGAAATAAAGGAAGGCTCTCTCTCGGGATACTCTTTATTCTCATATCCGATTTTACGCAAGTTTTTATTCCACTGATGCTTAGGGATAGTATTGATGCATTGCGTGCAAATGCGAGTAACGATTTAATTATCCGCTATGCAATTATAATTTTTGCACTTGCAGTAGTTAGTGGGTTTTTTCGATATATGATTCGCCAGACTATCATTGTGGTCTCTCGCAAAATTGAATTTGATTTACGCCAAGATTTTTGGACTCACCTACTCAAGCTTTCACATCGATTTTTCCAAAACAGATCAACCGGTGATATAATGGCACATGCAACCAATGATATTGCTGCAGTGCGTATGTATGTTGGCCCAGCTGTAATGTATTCCATTGATACAGCAATAAAATTTATAATTGTAATCACGGTAATGGTATCTATTAAACCAAGCTTGACAGCGATTATTTTGGTGCCTCTTCCAATACTATCTTTTTTTGTTTACAAGTTGAGCAAAAAAATTCACAAAAAATTTACTCTCATCCAAGAAAAATTTTCTGATATTACAACAATGGCACAAGAAAATTTTTCTGGAATAAGAATAATCAAATCATATGTTAGAGAAGCCTTCGAAATAGATAAGTTTGCAAAAGAGAGTTCAGAATATCGTAAACGCAATATGGATAAAATAAAAATCCAAGCTCTCTTTATGCCGTTACTATTTTTAATTACTGGAACATCTATAATTCTGCTAATATTAGTTGGTGGAAATATGGTAATCAATAACCAGTTAACTCTTGGTGATATTGCGGCATTTCTCTTTTTTCTTGGAATGTTGATTTGGCCAACAATTGCTTTTGGGTGGGTTGCTAATATTATTCAACAAGCGGATGCGAGTCTAAAAAGATTACAAACAATTTATGATGAAGAGATTGAAATAAAAGAGAGCAAAGAAACAGACAATTCAATTGAGCAAATAGATGGAACAATCAAGTTTGAAAATGTTTCATTCAAATATGGAGATGAGCTCCCAGAAGTTTTATCAAATGTAAATCTTGAAATTCCAAAGGGTTCAACCCTTGCTATTGTTGGGCATACTGGAGTTGGAAAAACAAGTTTGGTTAATTTGATATCAAGGTTGTTCGATGTAACTTCAGGAAAAATTTTAATTGATGAAAAAAACATTAAATCCATCCCACTAAATGTTTTAAGAAAAAACATTGGAATGGTTCCGCAAGAAACATTTCTCTTTTCCGATACTTTAGAAAACAACATTATTTACGGTGTTGAAAATAATGAAGATGAACTATTAAACAGAGTTGCAAGTATTTCTCAGTTGGACAAAGACATTGACCAATTTACAGAGAAATATGATACGGTTCTGGGGGAACGTGGCATTACGCTTTCTGGTGGACAGAAGCAAAGAACATCCATTGCACGTGCGTTGGCTATTAATCCTAAAATACTAATTCTTGACGACAGCTTCTCGGCTGTTGATACAAAGACCGAAGAAGAAATACTAATTAAATTAAAAGAATTTATGAAAGATAGAACAAGCATAATTATAAGTCATAGAATTTCTACTGTTAAGGATGCTGACAATATAATAGTTTTAGACAATGGCTCAATTGCAGAACAAGGCAAGCACGAAGAACTATTAAAAGTTGGTGGAATTTATTATGACATCCACTATAAACAATTATTAGAAGACGAGTTACAACGTGAGGGGTAGCGGAGGAAATCATAGTGCAAACGGTCAAAGCCAAGATGATGAAGTTTTAGGACAAGCATACGACTCTAAATTAATGAAGCGTTTGCTTGGGTTTGTAAAACCATATAAAAAATATGTGGTGGCAGCAATATTTATGAATGTTGTAGTTGCAGCGTTGGGGCCACTTCGTCCGTATTTAACAAAAATTGCAATTGATGATTACATCGTAAACGATAATTACGATGGGCTTGTAACAATCTCTGCAATTTTATTTGGGACATTAATTTTTCAAGCTATTGTTCAATACTTCCTCACTTACTACACGCAGTTAATGGGGCAAAATATAATTTATGATTTACGAGTTAAACTTTTTGCACATATTCAAAAATTAGCATTAAAATATTTTGACAAAACTCCAATTGGTCGTATTGTAACTCGTGTTACTAACGATGTAGAGTCGCTAAACGAACTGTTTTCTTCTGGAATTGTAATGATATTTAGTGATGTGTTTATCATCATTTGGATTTTAATTTTTATGTTTACAATGGAGTGGAAATTAACTCTTGTTTCACTTTCTGTCCTTCCGCTATTAATTTATGCTACATTTCTTTTTAGACGAAAAGTCCGGGAGTCATACAGAGATGTTCGTTTTCAGCTTGCTAGATTAAACTCTTATGTGCAGGAACACCTAGTCGGAATGAGCATAATCCAACTCTTTTCAAAAGAGAAAAAAGAGAAAGATAATTTTGCTGATATAAATGAAGCCCACAAAACTGCTAACATTAATTCTATTTTTTACTACGCAGTATTTTTCCCAATTGTTGAAATACTTAGCTCGGGAGCAATTGCGTTAATTGTTTGGTATGGCGGTGGAAATGTTATTCAAGGCACAATGACAATTGGCGTTCTCTTTGCGTTCATCCAATATACCGAAATGTTCTTCCGTCCAATACGAGACCTTTCTGAAAAATATAACATTATGCAAACAGCAATGGCTTCCTCCGAAAGAATATTTAAATTATTGGATAACAACACGATTATTGAAAATCCAGATAAACCGAAAGAACTAAAACACTTTAGGGGAAATGTTGATTTCAAAAATGTCTGGTTTGCATATAATAATGATGATTACGTGTTGAAAGATATTTCATTCAGCGTTGGTGAGGGTGAAACCGTTGCCATAGTTGGTGCAACTGGTGCTGGTAAATCGAGCATAATTAATTTGCTCAACCGATTTTACGACATCAACAAAGGCAGCATTAGGGTTGATGGAATTGACTTGCGAGAAATATCCATAGAAGATTTAAGAAATCGCATTTCAATAGTGTTACAAGATATTTTTCTTTTTTCTGGAACTATTGCTTCAAACATTAGTCTGGGTGATTCATCAATTACCAAAAAGCAAATTATTGAGGCTGCAAAAACTGTTGGTGCTGATACATTTATTTCAAAACTTCCAAACACGTATGATGCCGAAGTAAAAGAAAAAGGAGCTACACTAAGTGTTGGACAAAAACAGCTAATTTCCTTTGCTCGTGCATTAGTATTTAATCCACAAATATTAATTTTAGATGAAGCAACATCTAGCGTTGATACAGAGACAGAGATACTTATCCAACAAGCGATTGAAAAACTGTTGAAAGGACGCACATCAATAGTAATTGCACATAGACTTTCTACTATTCAAAACTCCGATAAAATAATTGTCCTCCACAAAGGGGAAATTAAAGAAGTTGGAACCCACCAACAGCTACTGAGCAAAAAGGGTATATACTATAAGTTATATCAGTTGCAGTATAAAGACCAGGAAGTTTAGGAAGGACTGTCTATGCGAATTCAACTGCCTTTGTTGGGTTAAGCAATCTGCAAGAGAGTGCCACGTCGTTCAAAAAGATGAAATCCTCGCAATGACATGTATCTAAAGCCATTCTTTTTAGAATAGATTATTTCTTTATAAACCCAAAATTTCCTTGCCATTTAACTTTTGAAAACCGTAATTTTTATACGTTAAAATATAATGCAAAAAAGCATTCAAGTAATTTTATTGTAACGACTAAAAATATCGGAGTATTTTATGTCCAACAGTTTTATGACCATTCAGCGTCACATTCTCGAAGAAGAAAAAAAGCATCCAAAAGCTACTGGTGAATTGTCGGCACTCCTCTCAGATTTAGCACTTGCTGCAAAAGTTATTTCATTAGAAGTAAACAAGGCAGGTCTTGTGGATATCCTTGGATACACAGGCGATGAGAATGTTCAAGGTGAAGAAGTTAAAAAACTTGATATTTTTTCTCATGATATGATGATTCACGCAATGAATCATGGAGGGCATTTGGCAGTAATGGCTTCTGAGGAAGAGGCAGATATTATTCACATTCCAGACCGCCATCATATAGGAAAATACGTTATGCTTTTTGATCCACTCGATGGTTCATCCAATATTGATGCCAATGTTTCTGTTGGAACAATCTTCTCTATTTATAAGCGAATATCTCCAGATGGCACGCCAGGCACAGTAGAGGATTGCCTGCAAGCTGGAGATAAACAAGTGGCAGCTGGATATGTTCTTTATGGTTCCAGCACAATTATGGTATATACTGCCGGCGATGGTGTTCATGGATTTACTCTCGATCCTGCATTTGGAGAATTTTTACTTTCTCACCCGAATATTCGAATTCCTGAAAAGGCTAAAATATATAGTTTAAACGAAGGGAACTATAAATATTGGCGACCTGGATTAAAAGAGTATATTAAATATCTTCAAGATGCTGATGACAGAGGTCGTGAGCCATATTCATCGCGCTATATTGGCTCTATGGTTGCAGATATTCATCGTAACATGCTTTATGGTGGAATATTTATGTATCCAGCAGATAATAAAAATCCAAACGGAAAACTAAGACTGCTCTATGAATGTAATCCAATGGCTTTCATTGTCGAGCAAGGTGGAGGACGTGCAATTGATGGACGTGGAAACAGAATTATGGAGTTGAAACCAACAAGTTTGCACCAACGTGTTCCTATTTATATTGGAAGTAAAGAAGCGGTTGATATGGCTGAAAAATTTATTGGTGAAGAGGAATAAGTGTAATTAAAATCAAGTGCCTTTCATTTGAAATTAATTCTTTGAAAGGCCTGCTTTTATTTGAAAGAGAAATGAAAATGGAAAAGCACATTGCAATAATAAGGGGCATAAACGTTGGTGGTAAACGAAAAACATTAATGGCTGATTTGAATTATCAAGCGTGGAATAAATATGAAGAATGAATACTTACTTCATACAGTAGCAACAATAGCATATCGATTTAAGAAAATCATAATGGATGCTGATAATACCTTCGGAAATTTTAGTTTAGGTGAAGGGAGTAGATCGTCCAACGAAATTATCAACCATATGTTTCATGTTTTAAGTTCTACAAGATTATTTATTCTAGAGGGAAATCGCAAAAGAGAACTTCCAGAAAAACTTAACCTAAAATTAGAGATAGAACGGTTTAACGAAGAAATTATTAGTATTAAAACTTTACTTGCTAAGGAAGAACTTGAAATCGACTTCACAAAGCGATTATTACAAGGACCATTTTCTGATATTCTTACCCACATTGGACAAATTGCAATGCTTAGTCGATTATATGGAAATCCTATTGCTCGGGAAGATTTTTCTTCGGCTACAATTAGAACTGAAATAGAATGAAAATTTATTTAATACTTTTCAATCCATCAGTAAGTTTTTTAGCTAAATCAGAATACTCAATTCCTTCAAATCTAATCTTTGCAGATTGGAGTAAAACTTCTGGGGCATCGCCTTCACCATTCAAATATTTGAATAATCCGTAGCCCAAACGGTTTCTGTCGTTTTTAATTGGCATAAACTCTTTAAGTGAATCAACTAAATTATATGTTTTTGTTTCAACAGAATCTTCTGGATGCAACTGGGTTGTAAATGCTGGCTTTGTTGACATGTTTTTAACCTTATTTTATTTGCACAAAAATAATTAAAATATATACACACTCCAAACAATCAAATAAAATTGATTTTAGATAAAAAGAAACCCAAATCAATTTCATTTGATTTGGGTTTAAAGAACACATTTTTAAAAAACATCACATCTTTTTCAGGTCTTTCATCAATTGCGCAAATTGAGGATAGCGTAATGCTTGTGGTCCATCACTCAAAGCTTTTTCAGGTTCTGGATGAAACTCAACCATAATTCCATGAGCGCCAACAATTTTTGAAGCTAATGCCATTGGAGCAACTTTATCGCGCTCGCCAATTGCATGAGAAGGATCAACCATAATTGGTAAGTGAGTTAATTCTTTAAGAACTGGAATTGCACTCAAATCGAGGGTGTTTCGAGTAGCAGTCTCGAATGTTCTAATTCCACGCTCCATTAAAATTACTTGTCTATTTCCCTGAGCAAGAATATATTCCGCCGCATTCAACAATTCATCAATCGAAGACATCATTCCACGCTTTAATAGAACCGGTCTATGGACTTTTCCAGCTTCTTTCAGCAAAGAAAAATTTTGCATGTTTCTAGCGCCAATTTGAATTATATCGGATTGTTTTGCAACTATTTGAACGTGCTCTGGAGCTAACACTTCTGTAATCACTGGTAAATCATATTCCTTTCCAGCTGCTTCAAGATAGTTTAATCCTTCCCACTCTAAACCTTGAAAACTGTATGGCGATGTACGTGGTTTGAAACACCCACCTCTTAAGATTTGTGCACCATTAGTCTTAACTTCATTTGCAGTGGAAAATATTTGCTGTTCCGATTCAACAGAACAAGGTCCACCAATAACTACAAAATCATCACCACCAATTTCTACATCACGAACTTTTATTATTGTGTCTTCCTCTTTGTATTCGCGACTTGCTAATTTATAACTTTTTGCTTTTGCTTTTTTCTTAACAATTGGCTTCTGAATTTCTTTAGCTTTTTCTACATAGGAATTATCTGTTTCATCAACAGATTCATTTAAATCTAGCTTGGTTTTTTTAACTACCTGAGATGGGTAGCTTCCGAGTACTTTGAAAAATCTAAGATAAGGTCCTAAATCATCAAGCATATTTTGAACATTTTCATCATCTCTATTTCCTTCAAAATCAACATAGAACATCTCTTCCCATGGATTTCCAAGTATTGGACGAGATTCCAATTTTGTTAAATTAATTTTATATGCTTCAAAGACAGAAAGAGCTTTAACTAATGAACCTGGTGCGTGAGAAGTTGCCATTACTAAAGATGTTTTTGCAGGGAGACGATTATCAACTTTTATTGCTTTACGAGCAATAACTAAAAACCGAGTATGATTTTCCTCCTGATTAGAAATTCCTTTTCTAATAATATTTACATTAAATAGGTTTGCTGCTTCTTCACTAGCAATAGCTGCAAATTCTGGATTATTTTCTTCAGCAATTTTTTGAACTGACATTGCAGTGTCAGCAAAGTACTCTATTCGAGCTTCAGGAAGCGTTGCTATAAAATTGCTACACTGAGCCGCAGCTTGGTAGTGTGCATATATCTTTTTAATTTTATGAACAGATATATCCTCAGATGTAACAAGGCAATGTTTAACTTTAAAAGTCTCTTCGCCAACAATAGAGAGGGTTGTATGTAGTAACAAATCGTAAACTTCATTAATGCCACCCGAAGTTGTATTTTCAATTGGAAGAACTGCGTAATCAGCTTCCCCTTTTTCAACTGATTCTATCACTTCGGAAAATCGTTTTTTTGAAACAAATTCTAATTCCTTTTTGGAATAGGAAAAGTACTTTTGAGAAGCCAGGTAACTGTAAGCCCCTTCTATTCCTTGAATTGCAATTGTTAGTCTCTCTTTTCCATTCCCTTCTCGTGATGGATTTAAAAGATGACTCTGTTGAAGGCGCACAGAATCTTCAATAATTTCATAAAATACTTTTGTTAAAAAATGTTGTTCAACACCTTTTTCTTTTCCAATTTTAATCAATCTTTTCAGAAGTTCTTCCTCGCGCTTCTGATCCCTAATTGGATTTTTTTTGTCGTTCTTGTCTAGAATAACTTCTTTACTTAAACCTCGTCTTGTTGCAAGTAAATCAATTAATTCTGCATCTACATTATTTATTTTGTCTCGTAATTCTTCAATACTCATTTTATAGCCTATTGTATATATATTTAAAAAATAAGTGTAAAATTACTAAATAATTGTTTCTAATAAAATATAGATAGAAGTATATTTACTATTATTGAATAAAAAACCAAAGGAGAATTTTATGGCACAAACACCTTCAAACATGTTACCACTTGGAACTGGTGCAATAGACTTCAATTTAATAGATACAACTACAGATAAATATGTTTCGTTGAAGGATGTAAAGGGAGAAAAAGCAACATTAATTATGTTTATTTGTAACCATTGTCCATTTGTTTTGCATGTTAATTCAGAATTAATAAAACTAGCTATTGATTATAAAGAACACGGAATTGGATTTGTAGCAGTAAGCTCAAATGACGTTGAAAATTATCCACAAGATTCACCTGAGTTAATGAAAAAGTGTGCATCAGATTTGGGATACCCATTTCCATATTTATATGACGAAACTCAAGAAGTTGCAAAAGTATACGATGCAACATGTACGCCAGATTTTTTCCTGTTTGATTCTGATTTGAAGTTGGTCTATCGAGGACAGCTTGATGATTCGCGCCCAAGTTTGGATAAACCAGTTACGGGTAAAGATATTCGCAATGCCATTGATGCAATTATTGCTGGTAATAAAGTCAACAAAAATCAAATTCCAAGCATGGGTTGTAATATTAAATGGAAGTAAATATTTTCAGTATCTTTGAAAATTAAAATTTCTGAAAAGAAGTATTGTTGCTTTTTATTTCGAAATGAGCTTGCTTTTTAGCAATTGAGAAATCTTCTACTATTCACGAGATTTCACACCCAAGAAAAAGGTTCGAAATTACAAAATCCTTTTTTTTGCAAAATCTAATTATAAAATTTTGGGTTATTTTTTTGTCAAAACAAACATTAATATATAGTACAATAGTACTCGTAACAGTTCTGCTTGCAATTTCAATAGTATTATTTGATACACAATCAATATTTACTGAACAACTAATTTATACCACAACAGAGAAGACAGAAAAGGAAATTAGTAATTATTTAAATCCAATTTCGAAACAACTTGCTGCTATTAAAATTGATAGAATTGATAATTCCTTTGACTATAAAAGTGAAAAAGGACTTAACAATTATTTTATTCCTATTCTTTCAAACACTCCCCAAATATCTTCCGTAAAATATTTTGATAGAGATGGACGACAATATTTACTTCATAAGGATAAAAAAACATTTGTTTCAGCTTTTAGAATAGAAAAAACATTTAACAACGAAATTATATGGAAAAGGTGGAAAGATGATTCAACTATTGTTGGCCAATGGAAGGAGTCGGTAAAAAACGATCATGTTCGTTTAAACTGGGTTAAGTATTTCAAAGAGGATGCACGCACTGATAGTATTTTCTGGTTTAACCTTAGAGGAATGAGTGATTTTTCAATTGGTGAAATTGATGCAGTTACATTTGGAAAGTCTGATAGTACAAAAAAAATATTTGGTTTAGCAATTGGTATTAAAGTGGAGAATTTAATTTCGTCTATCCCTGAAATAAAACTCTATTCTAATCCAAAAATATTTTTACTTAATTACAACAATCATATTCTTCCCATTATTGCTGATAATCATGGAGTTTCAAGGGAAATTGATAGAGCATACACTCGGGATAATATAAAAGATTCGGTGATAATTTCATTCTTAGATAATTGGAGAGAGCTTGGACGTGATTCGGTTTCATTTGCGCTTAGTATAAATGATGAAAAATGGTGGGCACAAGTTGATCCAATAAATATGTATTTGAGCAAATTGCAGCTTGGGGTTATTATAACAGAGGCTGATTTAATTTTTGCTTATTTATTTAATACATATTTACTTGTTGGATTTTTACTTGCAATACTAGTCTTAATTACAATTGTTTTTATTAGAAAAAAGAAACAAGCAAAAGTGATTTCCACAAATAGATTATCTGTTGAGGAACTACATCAATTCCTAGAAGAGGGCTAAACAGGAAGTTATGAACTTAAGTCTTCTCTAAGGTGGGATTATAGAGAGGAGAAAGTAAATAAAAAATTGGAAGAAGTTATAGTGAAGTCAATCTCAGCTTTCAATAATGCAGAGGGTGGTTATCTGGTAATTGGAATTGATGATGACAATAAGATTCTCGGATTGCAAAATGACTACTCCACACTCAAGAAACAGAATGCAGATTATTTTGAACTCCATTTGCGAAATTTAATTAACACTACTTTTACAGTAAGGTATGCTGCTCGAAAACTGGTAATCAGTTTTTTAACAATTGATGAGAAAGATGTTTGTATAATCAAAATAGCAAAAGGGGAATACCCGCTCTTTCTAAAAACACCTGATAAAAATGGGACTAAAATTGAGAAGTTCTATATCCGAAGTGGAAACTCATCACAAGAGATTACAACACTTACAGAAATTAACAATTACATTCGTGTTAGGTTTAATAATGACTAAAGTTTTATTTGTAGTGGACGCCAAGATTGGGTCCACTATCGAAAACTCTTAATTATACAAAAACCTTTTAACTTTATGAGTTGGTGTCTTTTCAAATGGTTCAACCTGCTCGACATATTTAGATAGTTTTGAAAAGCTATTTAATTGTTCATTTGCTTTGTTAAAAACATTATTCAATATTTTATCAACCGTTTTCCTTGCCTCTGCTTCACTACTTTTTGCAATATCAAATGCTTCATCAATCTGCTCATAATTTAAATTTATTCTTGCTTCTAATTTTCCATCTCTATCAATAATTAATGATTCAGCAACATAGCCTTGCTCATTAATAATAGCTTCAATTTCTTCTGGGTATATATTCTTGCCATTTGAACCAATTATTACATTTTTAGAACGACCCTTTAAAAACAAAAATCCATCCGTATCAACAAAACCTAAATCACCTGAGCGGAACCAACCATCCTTAGTAAAAACTTCTGCAGTCTTCTCTGGATCTTTGTAATATCCTTTCATCACGGTCGGACCTTTTATTAAAACTTCACCTTCGCCCGTTTCACTATCGGGACTTTCAATTTTAATTTCCATTCCATTTAATATTGAACCCGCAGATTGAAAACGTACTTTAATATTATCAGTACCAGTTACAAGTGGTGAGGTTTCTGTTAATCCGTAACCCATTGAATATGGAAATTTTGCCTCCTGCAAAAACCTCTCAACATCAGATGCCAGTGCAGATCCACCAATACAGAACAACCTCAAGTTCCCACCAAAAGTTTCAGCTAGTTTTTTACCGGCAACAACATTCATCTTTTTTCTGAGTAGGGCAAACTTATAGAGCTTACGAGTTAAACCCTTTTTATTAATTTCGATTAATACTTTATTGCGATAAATTTTCTCTATAACAAGTGGAACAGAGAGCATCACAGTTGGTTTTACTGTTTTCATTGCAGGTAAAAGTACCGCTGGAGTTGGAGGTTTATTAAGATAGTAGACTGAAGCACCACACATTATTGGAGTTACCAAACCAAGTGTTGCTTCGTATGTATGAAATAAGGGCAAGATAGAGAGCAGTTTGTCACTCTCCTTCATGTCAACCAACTTAACTGTCTCAGTAGCATCATAAGTTAAATTTTTATGAGTAAGCATAACACCTTTGGAATGACCTGTTGTTCCAGAAGTATATAAAATAAGCGCAAGATCATCTTCGCCTATTTCTTCATCAACAAAACCAACCATTTTTAATGCAGCAAGTTTAATTTTTTGGAATTCTTTTAATCCTTCACTTACAACTAATTTAAGTTTATCTGTTTTAGTATCGTCAGGAATAATGGAAAAGTCATCCAGTAAAATTCTTATCCCCAATTCTGTAGAACCATATTCTTCAATTTTTTCAAACTGTCTGGAGGATACAAAAACAGCTTTAGATTCTGAGTGCTTTAAAATATGTTTAATTTCAGTAGACTTAAACTCAGTCATTATTGGAACACCAACTGCACCCATGGTAGTTATCGCAAAATATGCAATTCCCCAATTAACACTATTTTCACTTAGGATTGCAACTTTATCGCCGGGAATAATTCCCTGTTCGCTTAAGAAGGTAGAGATGGAATTTACTTTCTCTTTTAATTCTTTATATGTTACACCAATACCATCAACACTAGAGAGAGCAAGATTAGAAGCATACTCTTTGGCACTTCTAGTGAGTACCTCTTTTAATGTAAATTTAGAAAGCATTTTTTTATCTCCTATTTAGTAATTTTATAGTGATATGAGTTTGTGACACCAATCTGGAAACCCATTCTTTGATATAATCTATTTGCTTCAGTTCTATTTGGATTTGAGGTTAGAAAGAGTTCGTTAAGATTTAACTCTTTGCTAATTTTTATAGCTTCAAGTGATAGTTTTTCTCCAATGCCTTTTCCTCTATGATTTTTATTCACAACAACATCCTCAATTCTACCATTTTTACCTGTTGGAATTTGGATAATTACGAGTGTTAAAATTCCAACAAGAGAATTATTTTCCAATGCTCCAATTAAAATGGAGTTTTCAGAATTTACAATAGAATTGAAATCATCCAAAGAGAAAGAAATATCTTTGTCTGTTAATTCTCCAAGAAGGGTAACTATTTGTAAATGTAATTCCGAAGTTGCATTTGTGATTTTATGGATAATCATAATTTAAATTCTCAAAAGAAATTTAAAGTTAATTTTTATTTGCAACTAAATAATAAGCAGAAGTAATTACAAAATTTTTAAAATATGGAATTGAAGAAATTATTGGAATTCCTGTGCGTGGCTTTAATCCAAACTTTATTTCATAATTTGGATTAATAAAATAATTTCTTTTTTTTACTATGCTATATTTATTTAACTGAAGAATATTTTCAAATCGCTCTATAGTTATTCCCGTATCTTTTATTTCCAGAAGGCCCTCTATCTTTGCTTTGCTTTCACCAAAGAGGTTTAATATCCCTTTATACATAAATGTTGGAAGAACATGATAATAAGGGAGTATTGACAAGAGACGATTTTTACAGATTTGCTGATGACCGCCAAACGGATTATACCATGGGGGGAAGGCTAAAAAGAATTTCCCATTAGGCTTAAGAAACTTTTTTACATAATTCATAAAACGATTTTGGTCATGAATATGCTCAATAACATCGCGCATGATTATTAAATCATATTGAACTAAATGTTTTGATTCGTATATGTCTTCAGCTAATAATTTAACTTTTAAGTTGTTTGGATGGTCTTCAAAATATTTTTTACCATTCTCGATTTTTCCTTCAGCCAAATCAACTCCAGTGACAGAGCAACCAATATCGAGAAAAGGCTTTAAATTACCACCCTCACCACATCCAATTTCAAGAACTTCTAGGTTTGAATTAATAGTTATAAACTCATTAAGAAATGGAATTACATACTTTTCTGTTGTAATAACTTGTTCGTTGAAATATTTTTTTCTGTCTGTGTGACGTTCTTGCATTTTTACAAATCCAATAAAAAGGCTGTCCTAATCGACAGCCTAGTTTATAAAAGCAGAAAGTGGAGAACATGATTTAGCCCATGTTCCACAATTTCAATTCCACATATTTATGCTTTATCTTCCCAAACTTGAATAAGAGTTACAATGTTCATTACTGATGCTTCCATATCTTGAACTGCAACATACTCAGTATAGGCGTGGAAATTATGACCACCAGCAAATAAGTTTGGTGTTGGTAAGCCCATAAAACTTAAACGGGAGCCATCAGTACCACCTCTTATTGCTGATTGAATTGGAGTAATGCCAAGTCGTTTTAACGATTCAAGTGCATTGTTTTCAACCTCTGGGTGTTGGTCTAAAATGTTTTTCATGTTTCTGTATTGCTTAATAACTTTATATTCGTATGCTGCGCCTGGAAAATCAGCAACGGCTTCTTTGCAAAGTTCTTCTACTTTGTTCTCAAACTCAGCAAGCTTATTATCAATAAAATCGCGGATAATCATTTTTACAACAGTTTTTTCTTCGTTACCAGCCATAGATACTGGATGAACGTATCCTTCTCTACCCGTTGTTCTTTCAGGAGCTAATCTGTTTTTAGGTAATAAGTCAATGAAATGAGATGCAACTTTTAATGAGTTAACCATTTTGTCTTTTGCATAGCCTGGATGAACATTAATACCGATAAAATTAATTTCAACTGCATCAGCACTGAATGTTTCAGTTTCAACTTCGCCACGTGTTGAGCCATCAATGGTATAAGCAAATTTTGCTCCAAATTTTTCAACATCAAAATAGTCTGCCCCACGTCCAATTTCTTCATCAGGAGTGTAACCAATTTTAATTGTTCCGTGTTTAATTTCTGGATGTGCTTTTATATATTGTAAGGCATCCATAATTTCTGCAATACCAGCTTTATCATCAGCACCGAGTAGAGTTGTGCCGTCAGTAGTAATAATATCCATACCGTGCATATCATTTAGCTCAGGGTTGTTGGCTACGTCAATTATTTTCCCTTCACCAATTTCAATATCACCACCTTGGTAATTTTTATGAATTTGTGGATTTACATTAGTACCGCTAACCGCAGGTGAAGTGTCAACGTGTGAAACAAATCCAATTACCGGAACATCTTTATCTGTGTTAGAAGGTAGAGTAGCCATTACGTAACATTTGTCATCCATCTCTGCATCAGTTAAACCAAGCTCTTTAAGTTCTTCAACTAATAATTTTGCTAAATCAAATTGCTTTGCTGTACTTGGAGTTACTGTAGATTCTTCGTCACTCTTTGTGTCAATTTTCGCATATTTAATAAATCGGTCCACAACTGAAAACTTATAATTTTCATCAAACATTTTATCCTCGTATTTCTATTTATAAATTATTTTAATGAAGTAATAATATTGAAAAAGGGGGTCAAATTCAATTAGATGAATTCTCAAAGGAATATTATGTTTTTTTTGAATTTGGCAAAAAACTATCTCCAGTAATTACATTTTTTCCGCTTTTCTTTTCCATGGCTTTTCTAGCATCTTTTGCTATTCTTCCGCCTTTTCTTGCTGGCAACTTATTGCTTTCAAACCCAACTGTATTATCGGCTTCTGCAATTTGTCTTGTCGAAAGTTCAGCCAAGGCCGTAAAAATAAGTTCGGCCTCACTCATGTGATCACGTAAATTTTGAGATTTTAACTCCTTCAAAGTTTTGTGTTCCTTCACAGTCAAATCGCTCCACTCTTTATGGATTATATTTGTTAGGATTGCAAATTCATCTTCTTTTTTTACTCCGTGTTCGTTCCAATAATCAGTGAGTTTGTTGCGTGATTTTTGCCATCAGAAGAGAGTAATTTCAGTTGGTGACAATTTGTCACCGACTCATTTCCTTCCTTTTTTAATTTTTCATAATAGTTTATCGTCGATTTTGAAAACACTAAAAATCAAAAGCAATTCCCAAATTAGGACCTGATAAGTGAGTGTGAATAAGTAGGCGTTCGTTCTTAAAAAGGTTATCATGCTTTAAATCCATGTCTGTCCAACCAAAACGTATGGAAGTACTTTTGCCTAAATAATAATAAGCTAAAAGTTGGATTTTATATGAAAAGACATTTGACTTAGAAGTAAATCCCCCAACATCACCATTAATATTAAATTCCCAATTTGTGAAAATAAAAACTGCATTAATACCTAATAACATTTCTGACTTCTTTGGATTCACTTCGAATTCAAATTCGTTTCTTTCTAAATTTGCTTTAATTGTACTGTTTATATATCGTAAACCAGTATAAAGATATATATTGGTTTTTTGCTCTTTAGAATAGTCTAGTTTTTGAAAAACAGAATATCCTACATAAAAGTGCCCAATAAAAATATTATATGAAGTACTTACAATCTCTTTGTTGTTATAATTAAACTTAATCGCAGTTCCAGCAGAACCACCAAAACCATCCAATTGGAAAAGAAATCTATTAGGAGCATATGAAAACTTACTCATATAAAAAAATTTCAAAAAAGTATCTTTGCCAAAGAACCTAGAAAAAATATTGCCACCTAAGCCTTCTCCAGGTTCGATAGGATGTTCAGGAGTTGGATAAGAAGGATTTCCACCATCTTCTCCTTCAAGATTTACTTCACCATAAGCGAAGTCACCTCTAAACCCAGGAATCCAGATTGGAAGTACAATGCTCCATTCGTTATCTAATCTACTACTATGCTTGGAATCTATTGGTTGCGATTGCAATACCGTTGAAAGGATTATAAAGATGATAATAAATTTTAATCTAAACAAAGCACAAATCCATTAATGTTTTAATAATCTCTTTAATAAAGATAAAAAAATATATGTTACAATTTATAAATTTTGAATGTTTTGTTAGTAATAGTTTGGGAATTTCACCATGGTGAACATTGTAGATTTCTAGTTTCTGCAAAGCATTAGATATTTCTTATAAGTTTCTATTCAAAAATATTTTATTTAAGTTGAGCAACAAAAACAAATAGAGTTAATATGAACGCAGTAGAGCTAATAAAAAAGAAAAGAGAAAAACAAAATTTATCTGTAGATGAGATTAAATATTTAATTAATAATTATGCAAAAGGTAAGATTCCTGATTACCAATTCTCAGCATTTATGATGGCAACTTATTTAAATGGTATGAGTGTGCAAGAGACAGCTGCCCTTACTGAAGCTATGCTTTATAGCGGAATTGTTATTAATCTCGATTCAATACCTGGAGCAAAGGTTGATAAACACTCTACTGGTGGAGTAGGGGATAAAACCTCATTAATTCTAGCTCCAATAGTTGCAGCAGCCGGAGTAAATGTTCCAATGATTTCTGGTCGTGGATTGGGGCATACTGGTGGTACTCTTGATAAACTCGATGCAATTCCTGGGTTCAGAACGGATGTAAATTTAACTCAATACAAAAACATAATTAAAAAATGTGGAATGGTATTAGCAAGCCAAACTAAAAATATTGTTCCGGCAGATAAATTAATGTATGCTCTTCGGGATGTTACTGCTACTGTTGAATCAATACCATTAATTACTGGTAGCATAATGAGCAAAAAGTTAGCTGAAGGAATTGATGGACTTGTGCTTGATATCAAAACTGGAAGTGGTGCTTTTATGAAAGAATTAAAAGACGCCAAAGCATTGGCAAAGTCTTTAATTAATACAGCAAAAGCATTCGATAAAAAAGTGATTGGAATGATCACAGATATGAACCAGCCACTTGGTAATTATATTGGAAACTGGTTGGAAGTAGTAGAATCTGTAGAGGCATTACAAGGAAAAGACATTCCAGATTTAATGACAGTTACACATAAATTATCTGGAGCTATGATTTTTCTCGGTGGAAAAGCATCTTCAATAAATGAAGGTGTTGAAGTTTCTAAAGAGATGATTAAAAACGGAAAAGCGTATGATAAATTTTTGGAAATTGTGAAACTACAAAAAGGTGATATCTCAGTTCTAAAGGATTTATCCAAGTATCCAAAATCGAAATACTCTGAAGAAATAGTTGCAACAAGAACTGGATATTTAAAAGAAGTTGATAACTACGAAATTGGAATGTCTGCATTACAGCTTGGTGCAGGAAGGCTAACAAAGAATGACATAATTGAACCAAAAGCTGGTGTTATTTTTAATCCTAAAATTGGTGATAGAGTTAAAAAGGGTGATGTAATTGCAACACTATATACGGATAAAAAGAAAGAAATCGATTCTGTAAAAATTAGAATTGGAAATGCATTGAAGTTTAGTAATCAAAAAGTCGCAAAACCAAAATTGATTAAAACTATTTTGAGATAGATATGTTCATAAAACGCATGTAGAGAATGGGCATGTCCATCCTCTACATGAAGATTTTGTTTTAAAGACGTTGCACTTAATCTATTCTCTCAGTCATTCCAGGCTTTGACGTGGAATCTACAAAACAAAAAGCTGTTGAAATAAATAATAATAGTTATATCACTTTGCCTCTTTTACCACGATCTAAAAAAACTTACTGTTTTACAGCTTCAAATGTGCCGTAATTAGTCACTCCAGCAAAACTAATAAATTGCCATTCGCCAAAAAACTTACCTTGCTGAATTGTGCCCAAGAGTTGAAGATTATTGTCTCTATATTTTGGATTTAACTCTATCCAAGTTTTGTCACTTTTTAGCTCACCAATAAGGTTGCCATTCCCAACTTGAGGCCCAATGTTTTCGGGATTTCCAACTTTATCTAAATCCCATCTACCAGTAATTTCCATGTTGTCTTTATAATCGATCGTAAGCCAGCCCTCAACAATTTTTGTTCCCGTTGTATCGTAACTTTTGTAAAGGTACTTCTCGGATGAGTCAGATTCGGTAACATTTTCACTACATGAACTAAAAACAAAACCAGTAATAATTAGACTTATAAAAAATATTTTTCTCATATCTATCTCCACCCTATTTTATTAAAACAAATTGCCAACGCTTTTATTCTTTAGTTTTACATTTTTATAAGCTTTCGCATTTTCATTTTTTCTACTTAGAAAAAAACTCTAAATGTAAAAGCCTGATTATCCCATCATTATACTAATTGTTAGTTCCTAATACTAAAACAATCGGATGGAGTTGTGTCTTCAAAATAAATAAGCACATCAAATTCATCAGTAATAATTGTGCTATAAAAATCATAATCCCTTTTTGCTGCACCAATGGCACGAAATTCTAATTCATTATTAAACACTTGCGATAGTGGGGAATCACTAGTTTTTCGTAAGTCGAAAAAAAATCTTGAAAGATTTAAACTATGCATTATCCATTCTACAGAACCAGGCTTAGATAATGATGTTGTCTGATTTCCAAGTCCATTTTTACCAACTGCGTTATACTCCCCTTTATTAAAGCCAAAACCCATTACTACCATATCTTTGTCATATACTTTATTCAAATGTGCACCCATCGGTTTGTACATGCCAACTTCTCTTTTCGAAACATGTCCATTGTGTGCCCACAAAATTATTTTTGTATCCGGTGCCATTTGCTCTTTAATCCATTGAACATTAAGTGCCATGCTCTCATCTCTCGATTGATGATTTTGCATAAGTGCTTCTAAACTTTGAACTACAATTCTTGAATTTTGTAAATACCAGTCAGTGCTATCTTTTGTAGCAATTGCATTATATTCCTCTCGCTTTTCCAATATGTGATTGTAAATATCTTTTGCTGATGCTAAATAGGGAGCAAAAAGATTAAGATTTGGATCTCGTTTAATTCTTCTATATTTATTTTTGAACAAAGTTATTTTTTGGTATTCGTCTTTTGCTTCTATAAAATATGTTGAATCATATTTTTTCAAAAATTTTAGAGTGTTTTTGATTGCTACTTTTGGAAATTGCATATCAAAACCCCAAAACTCAATTCTTCCTTTTTCTGAAGCATTGTACTCATGCATCCATGTTAACATATCTAATACTTCTTGTGTGTTCCATGTCCAAAAATGCAAGCCAGACAAAGCATCTTTTGCATCACCAACACCATCTAATACATAATTATTAACAACTACAGCTTCAGGCATACTTGCTTCAATTGCAAATACCGAAAACCCCATGTTTTCAACTAAATATTTTGTAATACGATGTTTCATTTTAAAGAACTCGCTTGTGCCGTGTGTACCTTCGCCCAAAGAAACTATTTTTGCATCACCAACCATTTCTTTAAGAAAACTCAAATCATAATCTTCATCCACGGGTTCTGCTGTGTTAAAAGTGTTTAAATTATTTTTTAACCAGTCAATTTGTTCTAGCGACAAATCTATATTTTCTGGTTCTTTTTGCAGAAACTTCTCACCATCCAACTCAATTGAGAGATCATCAAACCATGCTTTTCCATTGCCAGGTAGTAAAACGCCAAAATTAATATTTGTCAGTTCATCATCAATTGTAAACTCAATTGTGTACTTAGTCCAATCACTTGTTCCTTTAGCACCACGTTTTTGCATATTATCAAAATTCAATGTTCCATCAGTACCATCTACACGCCACCATAATCCAGCATATCCTTTTGTTATGTTTTCGGTTTTAATGTATCCAGTATATTTTAAATGCTTTCCTCGCGCTTTATTTATTGGGAAATATGATCTAGCAACCCCGAATTTTCCACCTCCAACTCTTTCAATACATAGGCTTCGCTTACCGGAAAACGATACGGTAGAGTCTACAAAAACGGAAAAACCTTCGCCTCCTTGAAACCAGCCCTTTGGCTTTTCAGTAGGAATTACTTTTTCAAAATCAAGATTTAAATAGCCTTGAACACCAGTATCAACTTTGTCTTTGCTACAACTAGCAAAAATTAAAAGGAATAAAAAGAGCAAATAATTTCTAAGTTTCATAGAATCCCCAATCTTTAATTTGTGGTATAACGTCGTGGCTTTTTGCCATTCCGCCTATAACTGTTGTTAGCTTCAACCGTTTATTATGTCGCTTTTTCTTCTAATTTTTGCACATACCATGTAAATTCCCCAATACATGTTACTACATCCTCTGAGTCTTGAACTTTGACTCCAACATTTATTAAAGCGCGCCCTTTTTTGATCTGCTCCCCAACAAACATACATTAAGTTAAGCCACTAATTTAAAATACCT
>CBDUTO010000060.1:0-24656 GCA_965370315.1 uncultured Melioribacteraceae bacterium | reverse complement strand
ATACAAACTTAAAGTGAAACTTATTCGTGTTTAGAAATTCAGCAAACCCTAATTAACATCTAACATTACCGGAACAACGGTTAAAGGTATGTCAGCGTCAATAGTTACCATTTCATCTGCTGCTTCACTAATTAAGCTAGACCAGTAATCACTATCTGCACTCCAGCTTGCATAACCAACACTTACTCCAACATCCCAACTATCACTTAATTGATACAATGCGCCTACTGATCCCCCGAAGCCAGAATTGTATAACTCTCCCATATCAGACATTGGAGAGTTTAATCCTCCATTCAAAGTTACCTTCATTTTTGATTGACCATTTATACCGACTGCAAAAACAATCAATATTGCCATAGTTTTAAATATGTTTTTCATATTGCTTCCTTTTATTTATGAATGAGTAGCTATCAATTTAATTACTATACCTTTATATTTATTTGTGAATATTTATTTAACATTACATATTACACATTATAAAGACAAGATGTCTTTTTAATGTAGGATTTAAATAGCATAAAAATGCTATTTCGGAACAATTAAACTGATTTATTTTTTCGAGAAAACTATCGGTATGATTTTGAGAAAATCTTAAATTTAACCCTTAAACGATTTGGAAATTACTTCTGCTTTACTATTAACATTTAGTTTTCGATAGATACTGATCTGCCTCCCAATTAGCGCACATAAGAAAATCCAGTAAATTAGTAATAAATAACCTGGAGGAATTATGGACTTAGGTCAAACAAGAAGAGTTTATAAGAATGAATTCAAAGAAGAAATAGTTTAACGAGTATTGCATAGAGGCATTTCGGTTTCCCAAGTTTCAAAAGATTTTGATATTGGGTCAGATTTAATACAAATAACGTAAGGATTTAGAATTGAGAAAGATGCTGCAGTCATTTAAACAAGCTCAATGACCGCATCATCTCTATGAAAAACTACTTTAGAAGCAATAATTTCTTTGTTGCTACAAAATTGCCAGAGTTTATTTTATAGAAATAAATTCCAGAAGTTAGATGACTCGCATCAAATTGAACTTCATAATTTCCAGCTTTTTGGTTTGTGTTTACAAGTGTTGCTACTTCCCTACCTAGAATATCGAACACAATAAGTTTCGTATTTGACATTTCACCATTCACGTTTGACGGTATCTGGTACTTTATCGTAGTACTTGGGTTAAACGGATTTGGATAATTCTGAGACAACGAGTATTCTGTTGGGAATTCAGAAGTAACACTTTCCACTGGAGTAGTAAAATCATATTGTGCATCATCAATATAGATATAACCAATTGAATCTGCAGATACATTATGTTTAATACCAAAACCTTCAAACTTTAAATCACCACTTGCTACATCAGTTAATTTAATTGATTTCATTTTCCAACCTGTAAAATCAAGTGTATCAACTTCTACTAAAAGCAAATTTGATTCTGAATCAGTAAACCAATACTCAATTACATTAAAACTTAGGTCACCCCAAATCCAAAGACCAAATTCACTCTCTTCACTTCCAACATCTACTGGATTAACTCTACTTATTTTATAATATCCATCAGGTTGTGAAAATGAATAATTTAGTTTGCCAGAAGAGAAGCCACTATATTTTTTATTCATACTAATATCAAAACTTGAAGTTGCTTCAAGTCCAATAGAGGAACCATTTTCGAGAGGTGAGTTCCAATTCCCAATAGTTTCAAAATCGTCTACTAGATATCCTTCTGTGTAAACTTCATTTTCAACTACAAATGTAATTTCAATATTCTCTTGAAAAGTAACTCCTTCTACGTCACCAATACCTTCTCCAAGTATTACTGTATAACTTGCACCATTAACCAAACGAGAAGATGGAACAAATGAGATATAACCTTGTGCATAGGCGTTTTGATCAACAGCAAGACTTATAAAATTTCCATCCGAATCTTCAAAACTAATGTTTCCAGAAAGTGTTGTATTTTTAATAGCTTGGTCAAATAGCAGTTTAACTTGAACAGATTGACTAATTGAAGTTTCACCATCAGTTGGGTATGTAGAGATTAGATTTAATTTAGAACGAGTTGAGAACTGAATATCATATCCAAAGAGTAAATTTTTGCCAAATACAGTTTCAGCACTATTTGCAATATTAACAGTATAACTTTCGCCAGCAGTCAGATTTCCAGTTGGATTAAATATCAACCGTTTCTGGTTATTCTCCCAATCAAAAGTTCCAGCAACATTAGGTGTAATGGAAAATGCGTTTTCAGTAACAGTAGCCTCCATCTGAATATCAAATTGAACTTCAATATTAGCAGCATTACTAAATCCAGTTGTATTATTTGCTGGTGTACTCTCAACAACAGTAGGATTATTTTCATTTGGGACTAATGGCAAACTCATATTAACAAATGTAGAGTGATTTGCTGTTACAGTAATTGATGCAGAATCATTTGCATAATCTTCTGCTTCAAGATATAAGGTATAGCTACCTGGAGTAATGTTATCAAAGAAATAACAACCATTGTTTTCATCATCACCATTGTAGACAAAGTTACCAGGTTGTAAAGTTGCCTTAACATGGTTTAATGCTTTTTTACTATCGCCTAATTCAGCAATTGGCTGATAGCTTGAAGAAATAGATTCATATGGATCTCGAACAATTCCAGCAACATTTCCATTTTGAAGTGTTCCCCCGCCAAAGTGTTCTAACATAGAACGAGCAATCGCCCAGGCTTCGTGCCTTAAGTAACCACTATTTTTAAGTCTTCTAGCTTCTGGAACATAATCATGAAATGAGCCTTCAGATAATATTCCTGGCATTGTTAAATTTCGCAACACACCTAATCCGGATGTACCCCAACTCGGATAGAAACTCCAATCACCGCGAACAACATCCCAACTTTTGTCTTGAAGATGATTAACTTTTTCAAAATTTCTATAAGCTTTAATTGCATAAGATTTCGATTCTGGGAACACAGGTGCATCATCATATCCACGATATAACATTAAAGCAAAATTCACTCTATTTGAAGTACCAGTTGCGTTAGAATGAATAGAGTGAAATAGATCGACATTATTAGTGTTCGCGATAGCAGAACGCACAGATAAAGCAGGATCGTCGGAATCTGTATTCCCACTACGGGTAACAAAAACTGTAGCTCCAAGAGAAGTTAAAATTTCTGCTGCATGTTGAGATTTATACCAATTACCATCCGATTCCCAAAAGGTAGAACCAGTTACTGGTGGTCTATCATTAGAACTGTGTCCGCCATGGCCGGGATCAATACAAATTTTAAGTCCACTAAGTGATTGTCCAAATGTTAAAGTTGCTAATAATAGTATTGGGATTAATAATCTATTTACTTTCATTTTAATATTCCTAATTAAACTTTAATTCAATTTTATAAATAATTCCTTCAGTAGAATTGCAGTAAACTGCACTTTCTGATTTTGACCAAACTGGATACATTTCATGTACTTTAGAAGTTTCTGTAATTTTATATTCGTTCCTTCCATCAAATGTTGCTACAAATAAATCTGACTCAATTACTTGTTCTCCATCGTCATAGTCTTTCATATAAAGAATCCACTCACCATTATTTGACCATTGTGGATAATGTGCATCCGTGAATTTTCCAATTACCTCACCGTTTAAATCTGTTACAAAACTACCTTGTCCCGCGAATGTGAAGAGTAATTTGCTTCCATCTGGTGAAACATTTGCCCAGAGATAATTACCATCTCCTTGAGGATTAAGTACTATTCTTTCACCATTTCTATATAGCACCAAATCAGAATTTTCAATCATAACAGTTGGAAAACTATTTGATGCTGTTTTGGCAAGTTTAGTATTATTTTTAATTTCTAATAATTCTTGATTTCTTGAATAATTTATTTCGCTTCCATTTACAACTTTAATTTGAGCAATGTCTCTAAGTTCTTCTTTTATTACTCTTTCCCTCTTTTCAATAGTACTGTACTCATAGATTGAAATGAATCTTCTATTATTATTAAAATTATCTTTTCTGTGAATAATTTCATCATTCTCGGTAAACATTGGCTCAAATCCGGCAGAGTAATAATCATTTAATTTTTCAATACTTCCATTATTGTTATCCATCAGCCATAACCCTTTATGTGATTCGCTTGAAAATATAATCTTAGAATCATCAATATTGCCCTTTGGATAATAGAATTCACCTTGTTCTAAACTAGTGATTGGATTGATAGAAACGACTGTGACTTCTTGTGCAATAGTTATTCCGACAAGGAATAACATTATAAATAAAAATGATTTTTTCATTTTCTTCCTCAATAAATATTCTTTATTTTAATAGCTCTAATATAGGTTATTAGATTTATAATTAAAACTGAAATATTTATGCACTATTTGGCAATTATCATGAAAAAACTTCTTATTACTATTTTGTTCATCTCATTTTACACAACACTTCAAAGTCAAGACTTCTCTCTTGTTGATGAAGCAATTAACACTTCAATACAAGACTCGGTATTTCCTGGCGGAACTTTTCTTGTTGGAAATGAAGAAGGTCTCATATACAAAAATGCTTATGGCAATTTCACTTATGAAACTTCCTCTCCTAAAGTTGAAAATAATACAATTTTTGATTTGGCATCTGTAACGAAAGCTTTTGGAACCACATTTTGTGTTATGAAATTAGTGGATGAAAAAAAACTTGATATCAATAAACCAGTCGCTTACTATCTTCCAGAATTTGCAGCTAATGGAAAGGAGAATGTCAGAGTTGTCGATTTACTAATTCATGAAAGTGGACTACAACCATACTACACTCCACAAGAAAATGAATGTAGAACACATATTGTAGATACAATTAAGTCACTAAATTTAAGCTATGAGACTGGGCTTAAAACAAAGTATAGTTGCTTAAATCTTGTAACTACAATGATGGTAGTTGAATCGATAATTAATGAACCAATGTATAAGTTTTATGCTGAGAACTTCACAACTCCATTAGAAATGGAAAGAACATTCTTTACACCTAATGACGAAATGAAAAAGTTATGCATTCCTACATCAAAGGAACTTCAAGGAGTTGTTCATGATCCATTAGCACGTGGGCTAGAAGGTTTAAGTGGTAATGCTGGTCTCTATTCTACAATAGAGGATTTATCTAAACTATGCCAAATACTATTAAATAAAGGGACCTACAAAGGAAAAAGATATTTGAGTGAAGAGGTAATCACAAATTTCTCAAAGCAATATTCACCCCAAAGCGATAGAGCAATTGGATTTGATACAAAAGGTGCGGCAGGAGAGAATTCGCTTTCAGGTCTTTATACTTCGAAAAAAACTTTTGGGCATTTAGGATATACGGGAACTTCAATTTGGATTGATCCAGTTAATAAAGTTTATTTTGTATTCCTTACAAATAGAGTTTATCCAGATGATACAGCGCACGTAAATGGAACTAGAAGAAAAGTTCACACCAATGCAATGATTTCTTTAGGATTGGATTAAAAGTTTCTTGTAGTGGTAAATTTTTATTTACCACTACAAATGTTACTACCTAAGTAAAATCATTTTTTTGGAATCAGAGAATTCTCCAATAGTAATTCTGTATAAATATGTTCCAGAAGTTAATTCACTTGCATCAAACTGAACTTCATAATTACCTGAACTCTGTTCTTTATTAATAAGTGTTGCCACCCCCCTACCAAATATCTCAAATTTTTTTAGTGTAACATGGGGCGACGTTGCGCGCAACGTCTCGACGAAAGGTATTTGATACTTAATTGTGGTACTAGGATTAAACGGATTTGGATAATTTTGATGAAGTACAAATTCATTTGGGTTTATAATTTCATCATCGACTGAGTCAGCAACTAAAAATCCACTGAGTATTAGTTCAATCAACTTTAACCTTTCTTCATCATCATAAACAGATTCTATTGGAAATGCTAAATAGACAACTCCACCAGAAGTGTGATAATCTTTAAATCTAATACCAGCATAACCATATGATGTTGATGCATTTTTATATGTGAAAATATTTTCAGCAAAATCAACTGCTTCAATTGCATCAGGCCAATCGACATCAATTGTACCATTAGTTCCATTGTCAAAATGATATTCCTCTCCACTAATGTCTAGGGAAGAATAGTATGTTCCTTGTTCATTGTTTGGAGCATCCGATATATAATTAGCTTTTAGATAATTCTTATAAAATCCCTTATCGGAATCTGAACCTTTTTCAACCAAATCCCAACCAATCTCGGAACCAGATACAAATAGAACTCCGACATTATCAAGATATTGCATTACTTTGTCCTGTTCAATTGAGTTGAAAGTTTCATCAGTTGTACTTTCATCCATGAGTATCCAAAAGACAAAACTATAATCTTCTAAACTAATCAACCCTTTATATACTGCTTCATTACTTGTTGATGAGAAATTCCGATGAAGATTTGTTAAAGGATAACCATACATTCGTATGTAATCAAATGTGTTATTGGTATTTCCTGTTCTATCAAATCCATTTACAATTAATATATCTGAATTGTGGGGACCTGGAATTGCTCCAAGAACTTCTGTTTGTGCTGAAGTACCTGATGAGTTAATTGCATTAACTTTGAAATAATAAACAGAATCTGCGTCAAGATTTGTAATTGAAATTGAATTGGAAGTTGATTCAGTAATTTTTTCAAAATTTAATCCATCCGTGCTAAGATAGACAGCATATTTCTCAGCATAATCTACAAACTCAAATCCAAGTATAATAGTGCCTGCAACATGCTGTATTACTCTGAATGACTTTGGCTTATTTGGAATTGGAAGTGAACCAGGACCAAATTTATAATTAATTAAATTCCATAAATCTTGTTTGTCACCATCATAACCCAGAGCCCACATTCCAACTCCACCCAGATTATGTGTTTTTGCTAAATCATATTTTTTATCAAGTGAGTTTACATCATCGAACCAAGTTTGATTCCACTGCGAACCCTCTTGCCATCTGAACCAAGAAGTTTGAGAAACATTATCCCAAAGCAATCCATATATATCAGAATTCTCAATATCATTATAGAAACGTGTAGAACCTTCATACCCATCTTCAACAATATTTGAATATGCATTCCCAGTTTCAGTTTTCCACTCATGTCCGTAGTAAGGAACACCGAGTATTATTTTTTCAGGATATTTTGAAACTGGGTCTCCATAATCTACTGTAACTGAAGAAGTGATATCATGCGTAAAGCCAGTGAGTGGTGCATTCGGTCCAGCAGTAGAACTCCAACTCCCCCACCATGAATACCCCATAATAAACACATGGTCACAACTTTGAACTAAGCCATCTAAATCCCAGCGGTTACTCCAATTAACTGCTGGCCCTGCAAATGATACTTCTTTGCCCGGTAATTCTGTATGGATAAAGGAAGTTAGCTCCGCCATAAAATTATTAATCTTGCTTCCTTTATCTTCATGATAAAGTCCTTCAAAATCGACATTAACACCATCTAGCTGATAAGTTTGAATAATATTTTTTGTATCAGAAAAGAACTTTTGTGTGGCAGTCTCATCCGTAATTATATTTCTAATGTCATCTTCATCAAAGTTTACTGCTGTCATAATTACTTTTGTTCCAGCAGCATGAGCAGCGTTAATTACATCTGTCCAAGGCCAACTTGAGGGAAAGCCAACACTACCACTACTTGAAACCATAAAATCAAAAGTTGCAATATGAGTTAACAAATCATAATGCTGATTCGCGTGAGCTCCTTTGTTGTATTCCCAATCGGGCATATAACCAAATACTATTTTTGATAATTCCTTTTCTTCATTTACTTGCAATGGAATTATATCACTTCCATCAGTAGCAAACTTACTAAGTTGACTTTTCGTATTTTTGAACTCTTTATAATGCGCTTCATGAATTGAATGTTCTTGAAATTCTTGCGCAAAGAGTGAAGTTAAAGTGCAAAGTATTGCTGTCAAATAAAATAATTTATGCATTTCATATCCTTAAATAAAACAAATTAGTAAATTGAGAATGGCATTAAAATTCAATATTTTAAGTAATTAAATTACTTAAATAATTAAAAAATAATGAGGTAAAAAATGATATCAAAAAAAATGGAAGAAGCCCTAAATCAACAACTCAATAGAGAACTCTTTTCGTCATATCTCTATCTTTCAATGGCATCATATTTCGAAAACAACAATTACGTCGGAATGGCACAATGGATGAGATTGCAGGCAGAAGAGGAACATGCCCACTCGATGAAATTCTTTGCTTTTATTCAAAAAATTGGTGGCAGAGTAATTTTAGAGCAATTAGATAAACCACAATCTGAGTGGGATACTCCTAAATCTGCATTTGAAGATGCACTTGGACATGAAGAGTATATCACAAAAAACATTAATGAACTTACTGATTTAGCTATTGCTGAAAGAGATCATTCAACTAAAACTTTCTTACAATGGTATATTGATGAACAAGTTGAAGAAGAAGCTGCAGCAAATGAAATTGTTCAAAAATTCAACTTAATTGGAGATAGTAAAAGTGGTCTTTATATGCTTGATAGAGAATTAGGTGCTAGGATTTTAACTCCAGCTACACCTGCTGAATAGCCAAAAAAAATATTAATTCATTTAACAACTAATAAATATTTTTGTTATATTTGGAGTTCGTATTAGAAATAGATTGAAATTTGGAGTGTGATATGTCAAGGAAATGTGAAGTTACAGGAGTTGGACCGAGAGCTGGAAGTAGTATTTCACATGCTCACAATAAGACAAAGAGAAGATTTTTACCTAATTTACAGAAAAAGAAAATTTGGGTTCAAGAATTAAATAGATTTGTTACTGTTAAATTAACAACAAGAGCATTAAGAACTATCTCTAAAAATGGTACTGCTAATTTAGCTAAACTTGTTAGAGAAGGTAAAATTAAAGCTGCTTAGTTTTATACAAATTTTTTCTTAGAAATTGTAACCCCTTTCAGAAATGATTGGGGTTTTTTTATGACCTCGATATTCCCATTCATAATGGATAACCTTCAAGGTTATCCACCAAAATACTTTTGTGATTTACAATATTTCAAGCAACATTATAAATTAAGATACTTCTAACCTTGAAGGTTTTTCTAAAGTTCATTCTTTTTAGATTATAAACACAATATCTATTATGTCTATATTATATTTCTCCTATTCAAAAAATGCATTTCTAGTAACGACAATAATATCTGGAAAATATTTTGCGAGGTAAATATGGAACCTGAATGGGGAGTAATTATTGGACTTGGTATTGGTGGAATAATTAGAGAACTATATTTATTATTAAAAGTTTCTACTTCAGATGATAATGACGAACAAAGGGGCGGAAAGAAAACAGCAATAACTTCTATTGTACTCGGTTTATTAGTAATTATCCCATTCGTTTCAGTATTTGGTCTTATATTTGGTATTTATTCTTTTAGAAAAGGTGGTTATAAAAAACTAGCAATTTTTGGAATAATTCTATCTTTACTCGCTTCTATTCTATGGATCGCAACATTCTTAACAGACATGAAGCATATTTTTTAGTGCGATGTTAAAATTATTTTATAACTATATGTATGAAAAGTACCCAAACGGACTGAAGTCCATTTGGGAATGTTTACACTTAATTTGTTTTCCCACGACTGAAGTCGTGGCTTAGTCAAAAAACATTGTGTTCAAGATTATAGTATGTTTTTATTCAAATTCCTTTCGGAATTGATCAAATTCATTTCTAATAGTTGTAATTTCTTCTTTCAATTTTAGAACCTCATCTTCCAACTGATTTACTTTTGCTTCCAAAGTTTCTTTTTTAATCGGTTCATCTTGAACTTCTATTTCAGGTTCTCCACAAAACAGATGAGTAAATCTATGCTCTCTTCCACTATTCTTAGGGAGTTTAATTAAAAACGGTGCCTCCTCCCTATTTAACAATTTGTCGAATGTTTCATGAACTTCAGCTAAATCAGTAAAATTATAAATCCTACTTGATCTACTTCTAATTTCACCTACTGTCTGTGCGCCACGTAAAAACAACAGACAAAGAACCGCTACTTCTTGAATTGACAAGTTATAATGTCGTCCAAATACTTGAGTATATTTAGGAACTCGGAACTCACTACTTGTAACTATTCCAGAAAGCTGCTTTTCTCTTAAATTACTAACTATATCTTCCACTTGGGATTCATCATATGTAACAACAGGATTACGACTTGATTTTTGATTACATGCATTGGTAATCGAATTTATGGTCATTGGATAGTAAGCAGGAGTGGTATACTGTTTCTCTAACATTGCACCTAATACTCTTACTTCTTCATGTGATAACAATCTCATTTTGCTCCATATAAAATTTTATAATTCCAGATTAAAAATAAGATTGCTTTTCACAAATTTCAACAGAATACCATTTATTTAATATTTCAACAAAAGTGTTTTTATCGATAATACCCAGTACCAACTACCCATCCAAATGGTTTAAATAGAAGCGCATATGATCTCTTTGCTTCAGCTTTTGACTTCCCTTTTTTCGTAAACCAATACTCCACATATCCACCACCATCTTTACTTCCAGCAGCTAGTAGTTCTTTGATAAAGAATGTGCCATGTTCATCCTTTGCTTCGAGACGATTTTTTTCCTCAACATCTTTTCTACCATAAAGAACCACATTTACACCTTCCTCAGTATCAGCCCAGAAATATCCATCTGCACCATACCTAAGTTCACGGAGTAAATCGGTTCCTAACTTCCTTGCTTGCTCAAGAGACATTTCTTCCGCTTCATGTTTTGCATAAATTGCTTGAAGCATACTAATTGCAGTTTCAACCTCACTTTTGATTAGCATATCATGAGATGAATTTTCTAATTCTTCAACTTGGGCAATAATTTGGGAAAAGGATAACACCAAAAAGAAAATAATTGTAAAGACTATCGTTAATCCATTTTTCATATCTACTCCTTATTTGTTTTACATATTCATCCAATCTTAACTTAATAGAAGCCTTTGCATAACCTCTACAAAATTACGTCTTTGCGAGGAGCTTTTTCCGAAGCAATCTACCAAAATAGGACAGATTGCTACACCTCGATAAAAAATCGAGGTCACAATGACAGAATGAGGTTATTCAAAGCTTTCTATTATTTCAACAACAACGCTTTCTTAACTTGTGTGAAATTCTTTTTAGAATCTAATCCTTCAGCTCTAATGCTAATTAAATAAATTCCACTTGGCAAGTTGGATGCATCCCATGTGGTTTCATAATAGCCAGCTGATTTTTCTGAGTTAACCAATAAACCAACACTTTGACCAAGCATATTAAATATTTCAATTCTAATATTGCTTTGTTCTGGTATTCCATACTTAACAATTGTAGTTGGGTTAAATGGATTTGGATAATTCTGATGCAGTACATATTCATCTGGAATAATAATTGCATCAGCAACTCCAATAATAACAGCTTTTTCAACTGCTATGTGAATTGTATCTATTAAATCACCTTCTCCACCAAATTCTAACACTGCACTTAGTATAAGTATTCCAGTTCCATCATTGTAAGAAAATAGAATTGAATCTGTATCAACACTGAATTCACATATCAGTAATTCGTTAGCTGTTTCAATATCCGAGACCAACTCCCAAATATTAATAGGAAAACTTGTGTCCGAAACAAATTCAATAAGTTCTGGGGCATCACTTATTATTGGATAGTCATTTACAGGAACTATAATAAATTTCACATCATCGCTGTTTGAATTTCCAGATGGGTCTGTTGCAATAAAAGTTATAGTTTCATTACCAAACCAATTTATATCAATTGGTGCAATGGTTGCATTTCTATTTCCATCTATTTCTATTGATAGTTTATCATTTCCGGAATACGTCCAAGTAATTTCTGAATCTGCATTATCAGAATCAGAGACAAAATCATCTAACTTTATTGTTTGGAACAGTTTACCCTCAAATATTAATTGGTCCGAAATATTACTAAGAAGTGGAGGGTTCCCATTTGAGGAATTTGGGAAAAAATAATAAAGTGCATTATCAACTACTTTACTCCATGTACCCCAATCATGACCTCCGCTTACAATATCAGACTCAAACACTATACCTTTTGAATCAAATATTCCTTTTAATCTATTAAAATATCTTACGCCATCTGCATCTGAGGAACCAGTACTTAGATATAATTTCATTCCATCCAAGTTTGCAGCTTGTAAGTCAGCGTCAATGTCGTAACCATCATTTGGATGTAAATATGCGGAATTCATTCCAAATAAATTAAAATAATAGGATGCTTTTACGGAAAAATATTCAGCATTATAGCCACCATACGAAGTTCCCATTATTCCCCTGGCATTGGCGGAAGCATCAGTATTGTAATTTGCATCAATTACAGGTATTAACTCTTGAGTTACGTAATTAACAAAATTAATATTATTACGATATTCAAATCCACGTCTGTCATTAGATAAATTATTTGGGTCACGAGGATCTAAAAATACAGCTATTACTGGCTTTATAATTTCATTAGTAATTAAATTATCTAATGTAGCAACCATTTTTCCCATAGAACTACTTAGATAATTTTGACCATCAGTAACATAAATTGTAGGCAAATCTGATAATGAGTAATAAGTGGCTGGTGTGTAAACTCTATATTGACATGTATAACCAAGGTTTGTGCTTTCTATTATTTTATTACTACTTAGTGTGCCATTTTGTGGAACTATCTGAAGGTATTCAACATCTACATAATTGTAATAAGCATCCATGAATGCTTCTAATGATACATACCCCAAATTACTAATACCAACTTCATGATTAACCATTACATCTTTTATGGAAGAATAACCCCCACTCTCATAAATAAAATTGAGCATTATTTGACCCAATAAATAATAGTCAACATTTGTTTGACCTGGATAAACCTTGGTATCTTCAAAAGTAGGAAGGTGTCCAAAATAAGTTGTAGCATCATTTAATGCATTTTCGGTTGTAGATTTTAATGCTTCTTTTTCCTCTTGTGTGCTTGGACCTCGCGACATAAATTCTGCATATCCCTCATTTAGCCATGCGGTCATATTTTCTGCTGGAAGATGCTCTTGTACTAAGTGAGCTAATTCATGTCTAATGAGATGTTCAAATCGCTCAATATCACTGGCGTTATCTGTATCTGGACTTGAAGCCCATATGCCAGACGACCAAGCAGTACCACTAGTATATCTAAGGTTAGTACAATCTCCTCCACCAATTGTTACATAACTACAAATTGGCATAGTTAAAGAACTGAATTTTTCAAAAGTCTCAAAATCCATTAATCCTATATATTCTGTGATTGCTACTTCTAGTATATCTGGAAAATGAACAAGCCAATAATCTTCTGCATTACGATAATAATGTTTAAAATGTTCAGTTTCCTTACCTAGCTTTAGCCTCACCTGCTCGTTCCCTTCTAGAATACGGGCATCAAAATATCGCAACATGAAATAATCAAAGAGGTCTTCAATTGTTCCTGCATTATACCAACTTGATTCAGGAAGTATGGTGGATTCATTAACTTCCCGAACCATATTATAACTCCAAACTTTGAAAACACCAAGGAATTCGCCAAACATGTAAGAGATAGCCAATCCATTATTAGCAGCAAAGGTTGTTGGATTGTTAAGAACATCAAAAGAGGTAAGAGTTCCACCATAATTATTGTATGCAGTTTTGATATCATTATCTTCAAAACGCATATCAGATTCATATGCAGCAAAACCAGTTTTAAACCATATTGGCATCTCAGTTGATTGATAGTAATATTGAAGGAAAGATTGGCACATGTAGTAAATCGCAGCTTGGTCAATATCCGAAAATACTTCCAATTGTTCTGCAGTAGTAGGCTCACTAACATAAACCAATCCATCCTCGTTTACATAACCACAATCAAAAGGAAGAGCATCTGAAGGCTTCTGAGTTTCATATTCTGATGATGATAACAGATCAATAGTTAACTCATATGGAGAATTATTATACTTCATCTGATGCAAATTAAGAGCGTTGATTTTTCTAGTCATTCTCGCTTCATCAAGTACTTCAGGGAATGGAGGAGGTGGAGGTGGTTCAAAGGTTCTTACTACATTACTAATTCTTAATTCATCAATATACCATCAAAATGATTTTCATTGAAAATTCCTGCTCCAATTCTTAGATCTTGGGTTCCGGTGCTAATTGTTGTTCCAGCATTGTAAGAGCCTATTTGTTCTTCAAGTTTATTATAATCAGAATCGTGTAAGAGCAATTCAATTGCACTGTTCTCATAATCATTTATTAGTGCGACATGATACCAAGTGCCAGTTGTAATACTATTTTCTGAGGAAAGAATCTGTACTCCACCATCACTGCTACTAAAACCATATTTAAGCCTTCCCCAACTTGCTGGAATTTCAAGATAGTAATTGGAATCAAATCCTGTAGTTGGAAGCAAAATTGGAAGTGGCCAATTATTGTGACTTTGATCCCATGAAGTAATTTTAAACCAGAATTCAATTGTCCAACTTTCTGTTAAGCTTAAATTATTATTATGCGGGATTGATATATAATTTTTACTTGAAGAATTACTATTATTAATTCTCAGCGAAGAACCTAAGTTTGGAAGTGTGTGTGAACTAAAAGACACATCATTACCATGAGGAACACCATCGCTGGATAATGAAGAATTATTTGTTAAAGTACCATCAAAGTGCATTAAGATAACTGTATTTTCGTCAGTTGTGTAGGGTCCACCAATTTCTTGTCCATTCGACCATGATGAGAAAATCAAAAATACTAATAGAGTTGACAGTATTACAGATTTGAATTGTTTCAAGATGCCTCCAATGAGAGAATAGTATTATAAACTTCAGTTTTTATTAAATTCACCAATTAAAATCAATTAAGTTTTGAGGTATGCCCATGATGGACTCTCGCTCTGCATTGGTTTCCTGCAATTTAATTATTTTACAAAAACATAACAAGTTGATTTTATCTTATTTAATAAGACATAATATCTTTTTTGCATTAGAATTTCATAAAGAGTTATTATTTATATTTTCATATTTTGCATCGATAATTAAAATTCATACGAGGAAATTATGCAAAGACTAATTGCAGCAACATTGATTGCCACATTTTTACTATTTGGCTGTTCAGCTGAAAACAAAGAGAAGGAGATTTCAGATTTGAAAAAGAAAATTGACCACTACTCAAAAACTGAATTAACTTATGATAATTCTCTTTTAGATGATAATCAGAAAGTAGTAGTTGAAAAACTTTACGCTGCTGGAAAAATAATTGATAGAATTTTTCTTGATCAAGTATATTCGAGAAATGAAGAGATTGAAGATATTCTGTTAAAATCAGCTGATACAACTGATAGAGTTGTTTTAGAATATTTCAACATAAATTTTGGACCTTTCGATAGACTAGATCACGAGAAACCTTTTTATGGTAATGAGCAAAAACCAGCTGGTGCAAACTTCTATCCAGAAGATATGACAAAAGAGGAATTTGAAATTTTCCTAAAAGAGAATCCAGAAAAGGAAGCAGAATTTACTTCTGAGTTTACAATGATTCGAAGAGAAAATGGAAAGCTTGTTGCAATTCCATATACAGAGTATTACGAAACTCAGTTGACAGAAATTTCAAAGTTGATGACAGAAGCAGCAGAATATGCTGAAAATAAAACACTTAAAAACTATTTACTAACTCGTGCAATAGCATTTGAGACTAATGATTATTATGAAAGCGACATGGCTTGGATGGATTTAAAAGATCACACAATTGAAGTGATAATTGGTCCTTATGAAGTTTATGAAGATGGTCTTTTTAATTACAAAGCATCATTCGAAACTTTCCTAACATTGGTTGATCCAGAAAGCACAGAAAAATTAAAAACCTTCGCAAACTACTTAACTGAAATGGAAGAGCATTTACCAATTCCGCAAGAGCATAAAAATTTTGAGCGTGGAAGCGACTCCCCTATTATTGTTGCGCAAGAGGTATTTAGTGCAGGTGATACAAAAGCTGGAGTTCAAACATTAGCATTTAATCTTCCAAATGATGAACGTGTTCGCAAAGCAAAAGGTTCCAAAAAAGTAATGCTAATAAATGTTCATGAAGCAAAATTTAAAAAGTTACTTAAACCAATTTCGGAAATGGTTTTGGATGAATCACAATTGCAATATGTTACTTTCGATGCTTTCTTTAATCACACTTTAATGCACGAAATGTCACACGGATTAGGACCAGGCTTCATAGTAGTTGATGGTAAAGAAACAGAAGTTAAAAAAGAATTGAAAGAGACCTACTCAACAATTGAAGAATGTAAAGCGGACATATTAGGACTTTACAATAATAGTTTCATGATTGGAAAAGGAGTTTATCCTGAAGAATTCGAAAATGAAATGTGGGTAACATTCCTTGGTGGAGTTTTTCGCTCAATCCGTTTTGGAATAAATGAAGCGCACGGTGGTGGCAACGCAATTATTTATAATTACTTACTTGAGAAAGGTGCTTATGAGTTCAACTCTGAAACTATAAGAGTAAAAGTGAATTTCGAGAAAGCATATCCAGCTCTTAAAGAACTAGCAAACAAAGTGCTAATGATTCAAGCAAATGGAGACTACGAAGGTGCAAAATCTTTAATTGCAAAATATGCTGTTTCCTCTGAATCAATTAAAATACTTGTTGAAAAATTGAGTGTTCTTCCTGTTGATATTACTCCAGTATTTCAGATTGAGAAGTAACTGATTATAGCAAATTCACAAATAAAAAAAGCCCATCAAAAATAATCTCTGATGGGCTTTTAATTTATATGGGAAATCTATTTAATTTATAACAATATTCTTTGGTTTAACTCTTTCATGTTTCGGAAGTGTCAGAATCAGTTGTCCATTTTCAAAACGCGCATCAATTTTGTTACTATCAACACTATCTGAAAGATTGAACTTTCTATAGAAATTTCCAAACTCATTTTCTTGCAAAACAAATTTGCGAGTTGAAACATCTTCATAGTTAATTCTTCCCATAACTAGAAGACTACCTTTTTCTAATTCAACTTTTATTTTATCTCTACTAACTCCCGGCATATCAGCTGTTAGATAGTAGTTATCATTTGTTTCATAAATGTTTGTCTTTGGGGCTACCCAAGATTCACTTTCTAAGGCTTCATCCCAACTAGACTTCTCCTCTATTTTCACCATTGCTTTTTCGTCAGTCATTTTGAACCTCCAGTTCTTTGTATTATATTTTGTAAGAAATTCATAATTGTCAATAATTATTGGATATTATCCATTCTAATAAATTGTTCAATTGTTATATTGTATAATTGTTATTTGTCTTTTCAACAATTGAGCAATTAAGCCATTCTCACAAATTAAAATTGCTCGACATAAAGCCGAGCAATCTAAGTTTATATTATTTTTTATTTTCTTCTTCATCATCAACAACTTCGTATGATGCATCTTCAACTTCTTTCTCGTCTTTAGCATCGTTACTTGCTTCTTGTTGACCAGCTTCTTGCTGTGCACCTTCTGCACCAGCACCAGGTTGACCTTCAGCACCTTGAGTTTGCGCCATTTGTTGAGATATTTCATTCCATACTTTATTCAAACTATCTGTAGCAGCTTTAATAACTTCTGTCTCGTTAGTTTTTAAAGCATCCTCAACTTTTACAATTTCAGCTTCAAGATTACTCTTCGCATCTTCTGGTAATTTATCTTTTAACTCTTCCAGTTGTTTTTTAGTTTGGAAAATTAAACTATCGGCACTATTCTTAACATCAACTTCTTCTTTTTTCTTTTTATCTTCTGCAGCATGTTCTTTGGCAGAATTTTTCATTTTTTCAATCTCTGCATCATCCAAACCACTTGAAGAAGTAATTTTAATAGATTGCTCTTTTCCAGTAGATTTATCTTTTGCAGATACATGCATAATTCCGTTAGCATCTATATCAAATGAAACTTCAATTTGCGGTATTCCACGTTGTGCCGGTGGAATATCAGAAAGTTGGAAACGTCCAAGTGTTCTATTATCTGTAGCCATTGGTCTTTCACCTTGCAATACATGTATATCAACAGATGGTTGATTATCCGCAGCAGTTGAAAATGTTTCACTCTTCTTAGTTGGAATAGTTGTATTCGATTCAATTAGCTTTGTCATAACTCCACCAAGAGTTTCAATACCAAGTGATAATGGAGTAACATCAAGTAATAATACATCCTTTACATCACCAGCTAATATACCACCTTGGATAGCTGCACCAATTGCAACAACTTCATCAGGATTAACACCTTTATGTGGTTCTCTTCCAAAAATTTCTTTTACTTTTTCTTGAACTTTAGGAATACGCGATGAACCACCAACCAAAATTACTTCATCAATTTGCGAAGCCGAAACACCAGCATCTTTAATTGCATCTAAACATGGTTGAACACTTCTTTCAATTAAATCGTCAACAAGAGATTCAAATTTTGCTCTTGTAAGATTGATGTTCATATGTTTTGGACCATCAGCAGTAGCAGTAATAAATGGCAAGTTAACATCTGTTGCCATTGCGGAAGAAAGCTCAACTTTTGCTTTTTCAGCAGCTTCTTTTAATCTTTGTAAAGCCATTGGGTCTTTGCGTAAATCAATTCCTTCTTGAGATTTAAATTCGTCTGCAAGAAAATCAATTAACTTCTGATCAAAGTCGTCACCACCAAGATGGGTATCACCATTAGTTGATTTCACTTCAAACACACCTTCTCCAAGTTGAAGAATTGAGATATCAAAAGTACCACCACCAAGATCGTAAACAGCAACAAGTTCTTCTTTATCTTTTTTATCTAAACCATACGCAAGTGCAGCAGCAGTAGGCTCGTTAACAATTCGTTTAACTGTTAAACCAGCAATTTCGCCAGCATCTTTTGTAGCTTGTCTTTGTGAATCATTAAAGTAAGCAGGTACTGTAATAACAGCTTCTGTTACATCTTGTCCAAGATATTCTTCAGCAGTTTTTTTCATTTTTTGTAAAACCATTGCAGAAATTTCTGGTGGCGAGTATAATCTTTCACCAATTTTTACACGAGCGGATTTGTTATCGCCTTCAACAACAGCGTAAGGAACTTCACCAATTTCGTTAGAAACTTCACCTATTTGACGTCCCATAAATCTTTTAATAGAAAAGACTGTATTTGTTGGATTTGTAACAGCTTGTCTTTTAGCTGGTTGTCCAACAAGTCTTTCATCATTTTTTGTAAAACCAATAACAGATGGAGTTGTTCTTCCACCTTCTGAATTAGGAATAACAACAGGGTCATTCCCTTCCATTACAGATACACACGAGTTTGTTGTACCTAAATCAATTCCAATAATTTTTCCCATAACTTTCTCCATTTTTGAAGCAACAAATACTTTGTCGCATATTTTATTTGTTAAATTTTATTCGCGATTTCTCTTATTACTTTTAATTCGTGAATTCGCGGCTTTCTTTTTTCTTTATTATTTCACTTCTATTACTTTTTCAATTGGTGCTTGCTCTTCTACTTTACTTAGTACTATTGAAAGAACACCATTTTTAAAATTTGCATCTACTTTTTCGGAATCCACATCTTCAGGGAGTGTAAAATTTTTTTTGAACGATCCATAACTTCTTTCTGTTCTATAATATTTTCTTTCACTCTCATCAGATACATTTTTCTTTTCACCTTCAATAGTTAAAATGTTATCTTGCAATGTTATTTTTAAATCTTCTTTTTTAAGACCTGGAACTTCAGCATCAATTATAAGCTGATTCCCCTTTTCACTTATATCTATTTTTGGTGAAAATTTTTCAGTGTTAAATGAAGATTTCAAAGATGAGGAATCATCTAAATATTGTTTAATCGTGTTATGTATATTATCAAATTCTCTTGTTGGTTTAAATCTTACTAGAGTCATTTTATTAATCTCCTAAATGTTTAGTTTTATGATGCTTCTGTTACAAACCATGTGCCATACTCTAAAATTTACATAACCTATTATATTATAATGCTTTACAGCATTTTTAATTAAATGTTCTATTTTAACTAAATGTCAGTTTATCTGACAATAAAGCAAATAAAAGTCATATTGACGCAATATGTGTCATATTTGTTTATTTTGGAGAAGGAATGAGAAAATCAAATTTTATAATTGAAGAAATGGATATAAAACTAAAAACAAACTTAATTGGGACAAATTTCATTTTTTATGATGAGGTTGATTCAACTAATGAACTATTGCTGAATGATGCTTCAATTAAGAATCATGGGACTGTTCTTTTAGCAGATAATCAGGCTAAAGGAAGAGGAAGACTTGATAGAGAATGGATTACAGTTAAAGATTCATCTTTAACATTCTCAATTCTACTTACTGAGAATCTTACAGCAAATAGTATTAATTTAATTAATCTTGCTGCAGCTGTCGCCGTTGCTCAATCTCTAGAAAATTTGTACCAACTTGACGTTCGTCTTAAGTGGCCTAATGATATATTAATCCAAACAAGAAAAGTTTGTGGAATTCTTGTAGAATCAGTTTCAAAAGGTGATGCTATTGAACGATTGGTAGTTGGAATTGGTGTAAATGTAAACCAGCCAATATTTGAAGGACAATTTAATGTTCCACCAACTTCTATTAGAAAAGAATTTGGAAAAGTTAGTAGCAGAGAACGATTAATTGCAGAAATTCTTAACGAATTTGAAAAACTTATGAAAAAGGTTAAGAAAGACCCAGATGCTATTCTAAATAGTTGGCGTTCACGTTGCAAAATGATTGGTGAAAAAGTAAAAGTTGTAGATGGTGAAAATACAACCTACGGAATTTTTGAAGATATTGATGATAAAGGATTTCTTATACTTAGTGAAAAAGATGGAGTAAAGAAAGTTTTTAGTGGCGATGTCTCTTTAAAATAAAGAAGACCGTGAGTCGTAAATCGTAAGATTACAATTGCTTTAATTGTTTTTCGATTCACGACTTTCGATTTACGATTTACGATTTACAATTTACAATTTACAATTTTGAAAAATTTATAAGAGCCAGATAACAATTATTATGAAAGTATACTTCGATAACGCATCCACAACTAAAATCCATCCTAAAGTACTTGAAGCAATGCTCCCATACTTGCAAGAAAACTTTGGAAATGCTTCATCAATTCATTCTCACGGAAGAAAAGCACGCGTTGCAATTGAAAATGCACGCGAGCTAATAGCCGATTTTATTGGTGCAATTCCAAGTGAAATATATTTTACAAGTGGTGGAACAGAAGCAATAAATTTCATAATAAATGGAATAGCAAAAACTAATTTTGCTGAGACCGGAAAAAACAAACTTCTAACTACTCCCATTGAACATAAAGCAGTATTGGATACTCATTCAGATTTATCACAAAATGGTTTTATTTCAAAATTAATCGAGGTTGATAGCAATGGTTGTTTTAGTCCAACTTCTCTCGTGGAAAACTTTTCTAACAATACTTCACTCGTTTCAATAATGCACACTAACAATGAACTTGGAACAATAAATAATATTTCTGAAATTTCTAAAAGTTTATCTAATGACCAATACCTATTTTCTGATGCAGTACAAGCATTTGGAAAAGTTCCAATAAATGTAAACCAACTTAAAGTTAATGCTCTATCAGGTTCTGCTCATAAGATTTATGGACCAAAAGGAATTGGCTTTGCATTTGTAAAGAGTGGAACTCCTCTCTCTCCCCTACTATTTGGTGGTAGCCAAGAACGCAATAGACGTGGCGGAACGGAAAATATAGCTGCAATTGTTGGGTTAGCAGAAGCTGTTAAAATTGCAAAAAACATGATGGATGAAAATTACAAAACTGTCTCCGCGCTAAAAAATTATTTCAGTGAAAGTATAACTCAAATTTTTGGAGATAAAATTGAGATAAATGGTGGAAGCAATACATCACCCTATATTTTAAGTATGACATTTAAAAGTAAATACTTCAGAAATGATGGAGAAGCACTTTTAATGGCTCTTGATATAAATGGTATAGCAGCCTCACAAGGCTCAGCATGTACATCTGGGACAATAAAACCATCCCACGTAATACTTGGAGTAGGAAAAGATACTACCGATGCAAATGGCACACTCCGCTTCTCATTTAATCCAAATAATAAAAATGACGAAATTGATTATGTGGTGTCTGTTTTGGAGAAAATAGGGAAGCAGAATTTAAGATAAATTCTTTTAGATATAGTAAAACCATACAAAGGGAAATTAGATGACAAAAATAATATTTAGTTTAATAATGCTTTTTGCTACACTTATCTCGGCACAAGATGTTGATTCTACGAAATATTTTCTAATACGATGTGATGATTTTGGAATGAATCATTCAGTAAATATGGCTATTAAAAAAGTTATTGAATCTGGAATTCCAATGTCAACATCAGTAATGTTTGCATGCCCGTGGTATCAAGAAGCCGTAGATATATTAAAGGGAAATCCACAAGTTGGGGTTGGAATTCATTTAACCTTAAATTCGGAATGGCAAAATTACAGATGGGGACCAATACTTGGAAAAGAAGGTGTACCAAGCTTGGTTGATAGCACTGGCTATTTTTTTCCATCAAGAGGTACATTATTTGCTAATAATCCTAAAATAGAAGAGATAGAAAAAGAATTACGTGCACAAATAGATCGTGCAATAAATAGTGAGATTACAATTGATTACCTTGATTATCATATGGGAGCTGCAGTTCAAACTCCAGAATTAAGAAAGCTAGTTGAGTCATTGGCAAAAGAGTTTGGCTTCGGGATGTCGGGCTATTTTAGTGAACAATATTCAAGTATAACATACTCTGCGCCCCTTGGGACAAAGACCGACAGTCTATTGAAGCAAGTAAGTAATTTAGATGTAGGGATTAACCTACAAGTCTTGCATGTAGCAATTAATGATTCAGAGATGAGTGCTTTAAAAGATATGAATTCATTTGGGCTGAAGGAAATGAGTGTTCATCGCCAAGAGGAACTAACTAGTATCCTATCACCAAAATTATTAGAATTGCTTAAAAAGCAAAATGTAATTCCAATTTCATACAAAGATTTAATTGAAAAAGTTGGATTGGATAACATGTATCGTCCAGAGGATAGTGAATATTAGAAAGCAATATTTACTACAACTAAATTATTAACAAATATAATTAGAACTGGAATACTGAGAAAAAGAAGGAGAAAATATGAAATCACTCAATTACAGTGATGTTTACCTAGTTCCATCATACTCTGAGCTTGAAAGCCGGAGTCATGTGGACTTATCTGTAAAACTCTTTAAACGTCCAGAATTTAATACGATTAAGATGCCCGTTATTGCAGCAAATATGAAAACTGTAACTGGGCCTGAAATGGTAGTAAAACTACACAATCTTGGTGCAATGGGAATTCTTCATAGGTTTCAAAAATCTTTTGATGAATACCAAAATGATTGCAAATTCATATTATCAAATAAATGCCCTCTTGATATTTCTGTAGGAGTTAATGATCTCGCGTTATTGAAAACTTTTGAAGATAATGAATTTAAGAATCATCTAAGAAGTATTACTATTGATATTGCACATGGGCATCATATAAAAATGAAACAGCAAATAAATCATGTGAGAGAGTGGCTACAGAAGCATAAACTGATTGAGCAAGTGGATATTATTGCAGGTAATGTTTGTACAACTGAAGCTGTGAAAGAATTGGCAGAATGGGGAGCTAATATCATAAAAGTTGGTATTGGACCAGGCTCAGCATGTACTACTAGAATTATGACTGGGTATGGAGTCCCTCAGTTTTCGGCTGTTCTTAAAAGTGCAGAAAAGAGAAATGAGCTCAATGTTAAAATTATTGCAGATGGAGGTATTGCTACAGTTGGAGACATTGCAAAAGCCTTGGCTGCTGGGGCAGATGCAATAATGACTGGAAGTTTATTTGCTGGGACAAAAGAAAGCCCAGGACCAAAATTAAGAAGAGGAAATTATCCAAATGAAATATTTTATAAGAGTTACATGGGAAGTGCATCTTATGAATCGAAGATTCATACGGGAAATCGTGGAAAGCATACAGAAGGTGTGAGCATGGAAATACCTTACAAAGGAGCTGTAAAATATGCTATTGAAGATATCCATGATGGGTTATGCAGTGCGTTCAGTTATGCTGGTGCTGTAAATTTGGAAGAATATCATACCAAAGCTGAATGGACTGTGTAATATAAAAATTTTGCTTTAAATTTGGATTGGTGAAAGTAACACCCATCTAATAGATCTGGCTGAATGCATTTTTACACTACCATTTAATTTTAATTATTATACCAATTAGTAAAGTGATTGTAATTTGCCTCAAATTTTACATTATTATTTTAAAAAGCTAATTTCATTTCTATACATACCCGAAAAAGAATAATATTCTACTCCGCAATTGAAAATTTAGTTGTTTATTTTTCATTACTATCTGGATCCTTTTTTGGTAATGTAAAGGTAAACTTACTTCCTTTACCTAATTCACTTTCTACCCAGATTTTACCGCCATTCTTTTCAACCAACTCTTTGCAAAGAATTAGCCCAACCCCAGTACCGACTTCATTGTTTGTGCCAACTGTAGTATGGTGAACTTCTATTTTAAATAATTTATTTCT
>CBDUTO010000059.1:0-24840 GCA_965370315.1 uncultured Melioribacteraceae bacterium | reverse complement strand
ATTAAGAAGAGACCTAGAAATTCAAAAAGAGGCTGCGTTAAAAAAGAGAACCAAAACACAAAGTATTAGTTCTCCTCCTTCCATACAGGAAGATAATTCAGAAAAAGGATTTGTTCAGGTAGTTAGGAATTTGTTTGGGAAAAAGAAAGAAGAACAAAAAGGAGAAGAGGTTGCTCGAGAAAAAGAGTTGCAAAAAAAAATGGAGTTAGAAGTAGAAAAAGAGCTACAAAAAGCAAAAGAGATGGAAAACGAAGACCTACAAACAAAGGCGACAGACTTAATTAAAAACATAATTTTTGATGACAAAAATACATTAACAGACGATGCCTTTGTTGTTTATATCCCCTTGTCTCACAGCAAAATCAATGAGCTTTTTTTAGCTTCTTCAAGTCTACCTTTTGAAGTTTTCACAAATGGCAAAGTAGCTAAGCTTGGTCACGAGGACTTAATAAAACTTGATGCTAGTTCAGTAAAGAACGTTTATTCTAAAATTGGAAAACTAAAGGCTCTCTATGATGAGATTTTCGACAACAACATTAGAGGGGCAAAATACTACATACCAAAGAAGTATAATCAAAATTTTAATAACGACTATTTAGAAGAATTAAAAGTGTTAAAACACGATTCAGACATTAAAAATATTTATTTTGTTGGTTCCGATAATTTCACATTAAAAGAAGGGATTAACGATTTGCTCGGAGAACATGAATATAATGAATATAGCGTTTATCAGAGTCCATCAATAATGGAGTTTGGAGAAAAATCCATTGTGTTCCAAAACTTTAATGAATTTTTTGATTACAGCAAACAGAACCATCTTTCTTCGTTTATTCGCAAGGAAAATCATACAGAGTATTTGGTTTTACAAGGAAACAATCTCCAATTGATAACATATTTTAATGAATACAAAAGAATCCTCGTCCCAGATGAAAATGAAATCAAAAATTTAATAAGTGGCATATTTATATCTTTGCTTGTACACAGCAGAAAATACAAAAGCGAGGTAAGAACATTGTACCCCCTTTTTAGTGAATCCATACTAAATGATTTGTTAGTGGAGTTTACTAGTGCTCAAGAATTACAAAACACCATTAAAGACTTTAATGAAATTCGCAAAGAAGACCTTTTGGATAACGTGTCGTTCTGGTGTGTTTTTCAAAATAAATATAAATCTAAATTGGTGAATGCCAAAAAGATTAGGGAAAATTTAGAAAGGCAAAACTTAGAACAAACTATTGCTTTTAACCCAATGTCCCAATATCAGTTTATCCGTAGAAAAGATAATAATTTCAAAATCATTTTTAATGGCGAAGTGGTTACTTTGCCCAAAAACAATCTAGATGGACTTCTTTATATACATGGAATTCTCCGCTCCAACGGGAAAGAGGTTTCCGTTACAGAACTATATGCTCTGAAAAGTAATGTTTTGGGAAATACTGCCTCAGAGAAATATGAATTGGCGAAGTCTAACTTAGAGGACGACGAGGGCTCTCTTCACGCCGACAGTAGTTCCATACAGAAATATGACCAAAAGTATATTGCTCAAATGAGGACTGCGAGCAAAAAGGAAACTGAATTGATAATTAAACTAGATGATGAATTAGAAGGGATGATCGAGTCATTAAACAATTATGAGGGAGTCTATGATTTTGATAGTGTTGAAGAGAAAGAAGAGCTTCAAAACAATATAAAAAAGCATCAAAGGGAAATTGAGAGGGCTAAAGACAAACTAATATCCATCGAAGACGAAATTAGCAAAGCGATAAATATACATGGCCAAATAAGGCAAAACAGTTCCCCAAAACAAAACCATTACAAAGCTGTAAGTAAATCTATCAAGAGTGCTCTAGAGATAATTGGAAAATACAACCCCGAATTTTTTAATTATTTAAGTGAGGCTGTCACTTATGTAGATGGTAATTATACTTATAGATACACTCAAACCTCAAATACAAACTGGTTACTCGACGAATAAGTTATTTGAATCCCAGACAAACAAAATGTAGCACTTAACAGGAAAACAGTTTCTCACGTTTTCCCACTCCAATTATTTTTTCAGTAGTTAAATTTATCGTTCATGGCTCTAGTTAACGCAAATTCTAGAAAAAGCGAACAATAACGTCATATTCTTACTTTCATAAGACTCATTTAGTTACAAAAAGCACTCCTTTTTTTCTGTTCACTCGAAGAGTGAGTAACTCGTCCATTTTCACCCCTAATGTGAAGCAATTAGAATTAAGGCTAATAATTCAAATTAGCTGAAATTTTTTACAACTAAACTCGGAGGTCCTAATGGATAACGAAAACAGAAACAACAATAGTAAAATTAACAACTCATTAACGCAAAAGGAGTATGAAATGAAAAACTTTAATACTGCTAATGCTGGAACTAATCCAGAAAATATTCAACCATCTAATGGTGACAAAAATGCTGTCACAAAACTAACTGAAACAACAATTGCTACAAAGGATCTTTCTCCCAAGGAAGCCGAGTTAGCAGTTAACATGAATGAACTTACTAATCTTGAATTAGTAATCAATGATTTGCAAGCAAAAATCAGCTCTTCTAATAACAAATTAACTCCTATCGCAAAGGCAAAACTTCGCAATGATATCAATGAGAAAAAAGAGGAAAAGAAAACTCTAAAAACTCATATTTCAAAACTTAGCAAAGAGCTAATGAAAGAATATCGAATAAATGCCCAAGGCATTACTAGAAAATCTTTGCGTATTTCAGCAAGGAGAGAAAAATTCCACAAACGTTACGGAGACAATATTCGTACTTCTATAACTAAAATGATAACTGCTTTTGAGAGTGATGATATTACTGCTCTTCAAGTAGAATTGTCAAAGCTAGATACGAAAGAGGGAGATGCATTGATAATGAAAGCTCTTCTTAAAGCGCCCCGCTTTCTCCATACAAAGGTAGTTGCCAATGCAGACCATCGCATTCTTTACTTACAACACTTTCGCACTGAGCTAGGTGTTAAAAAGGAAGAACGACCTAGAAGGGGTAGAAGAAGTAAGTAATTCATTAATTGGAGGTTGGAAAGTCCAGCCTCCATATTTATTAAAACCAAATAACCATTCTAAAATAAAAGGAAATATTATGAAAAGCACTAATATCAAGACTCGCACCGGACAACATTCAAAAAATGAAGTTCTAAACAACGATAAAAAAGTTCTCTGCCAAATCATTGGTAGACAACACGAACATGGGCAAGATGCACCCGATTCTTTCTATTATTTCAAGCCCGATACACAACTGAAGAGCGTTCCCAAAAATGTTCAACTATTTAACATCAAGGATGCAAATGTTGCGTTTGAAGTGTTGGATAACAATAGACTTCGCTGGGAGGAATATGTTGATGTTTCGAGTCTACCAAATTTCCAAGATCTAAATGGATATGAAGTTCCCCAAAACATTAATGCTTGGACAGATACTTTGACCACTGAATTAGCAAAAACATCATGCAATTCAACAGTACCAGTTATTGAATTTATCTCTGAAAATGAAATGAAATTTTCTGTTGAACTTAAATGTGATACTATTTTTGAAGCTCTGACTATTAGGGATGATTTTCTTCTTTCACATCTTAATACTTTTCGTGAATCATGGAAGCTTATCCTCTGGGCATATGGCGTGGTTATTTTTGCAGAAAAAGCACCTAAAAAACCATAACTAATCCATCAACCGGAGGCCAGAAGGTCTGGTCTCCTCATTTAATAAACGCTAACATTTTGGTAAAAGAACAATGAAGACAAATAAGTTAAATAGTAGAACTAAGATTAACATCAGACCTAGAGCTGAAGAAGTTGTGGTCCGGCTTCCTAAGTCTCTATCTGATGATGATCTGTTCCTATACAACTTATCAAAGTTGGATCGTTCTTTTCCAGAGAAACTTCTATTCTCAATTAAAGAATCCGCAAGTGTGCTTAATGTCAGTGATGATTTTGTTTCTAACAGAATTAGAGCTGGTAAGTTAAAAGCAACCAAGCTAGGTGACCGATCCATGATTAACAAGCTGACTTTAGCTAATATTATTACGAAAGGAGTGTAAGAAAATGGGAACGATTAGACAATTGAAGAATGGGAAGTTCGTTGTTAGTGTTTATGATACCACAAGTAAGAGACATAGAACATGGTTCGGCGAAAAGAAATACGCAGAAGCCTTTGTTAAAAAGATTGAGAGCGATAAATCAGAACTAAAATTAGTCTCTGTTGGAGTTATCAATAAACGAAGTACTATTGTAGAGGCTAGGAACGACTTCATGAATGAGAAGACAAACTTGAAGGATAAGTCTGCTTCTAAATACAACAGAGTTCTTGATCAGTTCGAAATCTTTTGCTCAAATCAAAGAATAGAGAAGATGATCGATTTTACACGAGATCATGCAGATATGTTCGCATCTCTTATTCGGGAAGGTGGGGCAACAGCAAAAACAAACAACTTCTATCTCATGGTAGTTAGAGCTTTGTTTTTGTTTGAGATAGAAAGAGATAGGTTAAGCAAATCTCCTTTCTCACATATTAAGAGGGAGAAAGAACGAGTTAAATCAATGATAGAACGAGAAAAGGAATACTACGATAAAAACGAAATAGAATCTTTCTTCAATCAGAAGATGGATAAAAAGTATCGTCAAGTATTTACAGTATTGTTCTTAACTGGATTTAGAATAAGTGAATTACAATCTCTCACGTGGGAAAGAAGTATTGACCTAGAGAACAAAATCATCATGCTTAGAAAGTATGGTGGATATGATACAAAAACAGATTCATCAGAAAGAAATATTCCTATGACTGATTTGGTCTATAATATTATTGCTGAGATGAAGGGTAGTGATAGCAAGGGATATTTGTTCAAGAATCAATCTGGTGGTAGGGTAAGTGAAAGAACTCTCCTTACAAAATGTAAGTTAATTGCAAGTGATGCTGGTATTACTAAAAACGCTACGCTCCATATGTGGCGTCATAGTTTTGCCAGTCATGTGAAAGACACAAACATTTTGTACGAGGAAAGACAGTACCTACTTGGTCACAAGCCAGAATCGATGACGGATAGATACACTAAAATAGATCCAGTTAGTTTACAAGCTGAGCTTTCTAAGTTGGATGAGTTAATTAAATAATTATAAAAATATTGAGCCATCAGTCTGGTGGCTCAGAAGGAGAAATAAAATGGAAAACACCGGAAATGAAAGTAAAATAGTTCCATCAGAAAAAGAACTTCGTAGTAGAGAAGACTATTTAGCTGATAATTATACAGTCTCACATAAGAGAGAACCTCTCGATAGTGGTTCTAGAATAAATAAAGTTATTGGAGGATTTTGCTCTGATGAAGAAGTAAATAGAGTGCCAATTTATGAAGTGACTCCAGAAGGAGTTAGGGTGTTGAACAGAATACCTTATGCTTACTTTCACCAAGGCCACCCAGACGATCCCAAATGCGGTTACACTCTGGCTTTCTATTTGTGGTTCGAATCTTTGCAAGCTGCTCTTATTAATATAAGTAATGAAACAGAAGTAGTTGATATTGCATTCGCTAAGGATAGTGACCAAGTAGAACATATTGAATATCAAATCACCATAAAAGATGACTCAATTGTGGAAGCTTCGATTTTAATCGAAAGCCTTCCTAGTATTGTGGAGACCTATATGAAAGAGATATCTCAAGAGGCGCTAATCCGACTTGGTTTGGAACACACTATACACGAATAGCCTTGGTCATTAAGTCCAAGCAATTACACAAACTGAGCCACCTAAATTAGGTGGCTTTTTTATTATATAGGAGAAAGATATGAACTTAATAGAATTATCAGAACTGCTTCTAGACGAAAAGAAAGCAGAAGAGTATTTATTAAAAGTAGGAATACTTAAAACCTTTACGGAGTGTGGAAAATGTGGAGGCACCAGAGTAAATAAAATTAGTCGTGGTAGATATATGTGCCGTGGTTGTAAGAGCGAATGGCCATACAGAAAACACAGCATCTTGCATGGGCAAAGTCTCTCAGCATCAAAGCTTCTTGGATTAATTAAAATGTATGAAATTGAATTAACGGCAATGAGTGCAGAAAAAGAACTGGGGATAAATGAAAGAACAGCACAAAGAGTTTTTGAAATGATAAGGAATGCCATTATTGGTGAAAATGCTATTGCTTCTGAGAAAGTTATTAGGGACCTAACACCAAATTTTGCCATATCTATTGTTGATGGTGTTGTTGATATTTCAATTGATACTGGTAACACTTTCACGAATCTATTCAAACTAAAAAGAACGCGCGTTCCTAGCAAAGAAACCTCTTATAATTTTCACTATACCAATGTTAAACCTAACGAAATTGAGAAATGCCTCAATCAATTACCACTCGAACAAAATTATTTTTGGAGATTTGCAAAGATCAGACTATTAAGCTACCGAGGAACAAAGATGGGGTACTTATTCAATTATCTAAAAGAAATAGAATTTAGATATAACAATAGAAATGAGAAATTATTCGATAAAATAGTTGACAAAATAGTTTGTTATAAAGGGTGGTAAAATCTGTCGTTGAATACGATTTTTGGCTTTTTCAAATCTGACCACTGCCCATTTACTGCCCAATCGCTGCCCAACATAGGTCAGATAGGGCGTCTACAGCGTCGTGAGCGGTAGGTTTAAAAACAGAAAAGCCCTAATTCGACTGAAAAAGGGCTTTTTTATTTCTGGGCGGAGAGTGAGGGATTCGAACCCCCGAAGGACTTACATCCTTGCTGGTTTTCAAGACCAGTGCATTCAACCAGACTCTGCCAACTCTCCAAGATTAGAACATTCCCATAAAATGAGAATACAAATATTATAAAATATTCTATCTAATTCCAATCATTTTTTAAAAAACACAGAAAAAACCCCTCGTCTCAATAAATGAAATGAGGGGTTAAGCTTTATCCTCGTTTATCTCGAGGTTCCTCCAAAGAGAAGTTATGCTGACTTCCCCGATGATTCACTTCTGTCTTTTGTTTGTTCGGTTTTCATTTAAACCCTTTCAAAACAGGTTTAAGTTCCTCATCTGATTGCAACTTAGCTATCATTAAAGGTAAAATCAAATTAATTCGATTGCTAATAGCAATACACTAATAATTCTTAAAGTTGATTAAGCATTAAAAATAATTAGATAAGAAATTGTTATTAATACTTAATATTATTCACAATTATTTAATACAATTTTGGCATTCTTCCAGGAGTCCAAGGCGCGCTATTAATTTCCATTATACTCTCCAGTTTTTTCACTTCTACTTCGCTAATTTTTAATAGCTCTTTTTGAATCTTTGGTATTTGTTTTGTCAATATTTTATAAGCTACTTTTTGATTTTTTGTTACATTCGATGTTGATCTCCAATGAGTATATAGCAGCGTTCCGAGTCTGCTGTTAATAGAGACGCTAGCAGGTGGAACTTCCTCCTCACTAGCTTTTGCTATTTCACCATTAAATAGAAAAAGAACTAAATCAACTTCATCACTCAGCTTAGATGCTTTGTTAAATAATTCCAGTGATGTAGAAGGGGTTCCGTAGATTGCTTGTTTAATTATCTCTAGTCTTTTGTATAAATCTTCTGCATACTTTTGAGTTCCCCAAATTACTCTTGATAATTGTACTGTCTGTTTTTGGAAATCTTCTAACGCCTTTTTGTTACTCGCAGGAAGAGTAGAATTCTTTAATGTTTCTGTTGTGAATGCAGTATTATCAACCAAGTTTTGAAGTTTACCATTTGAGTGTAAATCCATTGACACAAAAAACTTTCCAGGAGTAACTGGAAAACTACTACCACCCTTTGGGGTTGGATTAAACTTACCATCTTTTATAGTAGTTGGTCGCATATTTTGATATCTCAAATCCCACGTAATTCTATTAACACCTTTTGAAGCAGGAGTTGTTAATCTACGAATAAAATTTCCCTCATCATCTGTTATGGTGAAAATTAGATGTGGTTTCAATTCTTTGGATTCTTCAGTTAACTCTTCATAAGTGGGTTGATATATTTTTTCTCCATTCTTAAATAGTTCTTTTTCCTTTTCCTTTCTGGTTTGCTTTTTTGTTTTTGGAACTTCTTTTAAATAGTATGTGAAAGTTGCGCCAAACTCTGGATTCTTTGCTTCAAAGTAAGTTGCACCTTGCCCATATCTAGATCTTTGTTGAATATACATAAGCGATTTTTTTATTGGAAATATTGTAGCACTGGAGGATAGCAGAGAATCACTTAAACTTCGCAAAGATGAATAATCATCTAAGACGTAAAACCCACGTCCGAAAGTTGCTAAAACTAAATCACCTTCTCTCTCTTGTAATGCAATATCTCTTACTGCTATTGTTGGAAGTCCACTCTTTAGCTGAATCCACTTTTCCCCTTTATTATAAGAGAAGAAAACTCCAAACTCAGTGCCAGCAAAAAGAAGATTGGGATTGATATAGTCTTGCTCAATTGAATGGACTGTTCCACTATCAGGTAAATCACCAGAAATTGATTCCCAAGAATTTCCTTTGTCAGTACTGATCAATACATAGGGCTTAAAGTCGTCACGTTTTCTATTATCAAATGATGCAAAAACAACATTCTCATTAAACTTTGATGCACGGATATCACTTACATAAGTATATTCTGGAACGCCTGAAAACTCTAATACTTTTCTCCAATTTTTTGCATCTTCACTAACTTGTATAAGTCCATCATCGGTTCCAACATAGATTAAATTCTCTTTAAGTGGAGATTCATCAAAGGCAACTCCCATTCCAAACTGCGATGTAGATACATCTTTTACTACAGCATCTTTACTCCAATACTTGTCCATTACCTTCCAAGTGTTTCTATCAAGTTGTCTAGTAATATCCTCACTAATTACTTCCCAACTATCACCTCTATCATCACTACGAAATACTTTATTTGCTACTGTGTATAATCTTGTGTGAGAATGAGCGCTAATTGCCAATGGAGTATTCCAATTCCATTTATAAGTTAACTCACCTTCCCTTGGTTCTGGACGGATTGAGACTGCTTCACCACTTTTTCTATCGTAACGAACCATGTTTCCATACTGAGCTTCTGCATAAACAATATTTGGATCTGTTGGATCTGCTGCTCCCCAAAATCCATCACCACCATTTGTAACAAACCAATCATCACTTACAATGCCAGACGACCTAAGAGTACGTGAAGGTCCGCCCATACTATTGTTATCTTGAGTTCCGCCATAAACATTGTAGAATGGATATTCATTATCAACACTAACTCTGTAAAATTGTGTTACTGGAAGGTTTGCTTTGAAAAGATAATTTTCACCAGCATCAAATGATTCGTAGACCCCACCATCGCCACCAATTAGAAAGTGCTTCGTATCGGTTGGATCAATCCAAAGTGCATGATCATCAACATGTCGTTTTTTTCTGCCTAATTGTTTCCAAGTTTTTCCAGCATCTTCTGTGAAGTGTGAAATTGTCTCGACAGAATAAACTTTGTCAACATAAATTGGATCACAATATATTTCATTATAATATTGTCCGCTTGCAGCATGGCTACTCATTTTCTTCCAAGACTCACCACGATTTGTTGAACGGAAAAAACCACCTTGTTTATCTGCCGCTTCAACTATCAGATATATAACATCTGTGTTAACAGGCGAAACTGCTATTCCCATTCCGCCAAGGTGAACTTTTGGCAGACCTTTCATTATTTTATTCCAATTCTCTCCACCATCAGTAGATTTATAAACTGCTGATTCTGGACCACCACCAATTTTTGTAAATACGTGTCGCCTTCTCTGCTCTGATGTTGCATATATTATATTTGGATTTTCAAGGTCTAAAACTACATTGTTAACTCCTGTATGCTTTGATATTTCAAGAACCTTTTTCCAAGTTTTTCCTCCATCAGTTGTTTTATAAAGACCTCTATCACCGCCAGGACCCCAAACTGAACCCTCTGCAGCTACAAATACTATATCACTATTTCTTGGATCTATTTCAATCATCCCAATTTGGCGTGATTCATATAGTCCCATGTTTTTCCAAGACTCACCACCATCTACTGATTTATAAACACCATCACCATATCCCAAAGCACGTTGATGATTGTTTTCACCAGTACCTGCCCAAATTACATTCGAATTATTTGGATCCATTTTTAAAGCGCCAATTGAATAAGAACCATAATTTTCAAAGATAGGTTTCCAAGTTGTTCCGGAATTATTTGTCTTCCAAATATTACCACTAGCAACGCCAACATAGTATTCACTATGATCGTTAGGATTAACAGCAAAATCGGCAATCCTTCCTGATGGAAAAGCTGGGCCAATATTTCTAAATTTTAACCCAGAGAAAGTTTTTGACTGCCAAGGTGATTTGTTCTCTTTTTTATCATCTTCAGCAAAGAGAAGCATTTGAAGTGATAGTAAGACTAATAGTGAGAGTTTTAAGATTTTCATTGTTACTCCTTGTAAGCTTCGTATCTCGCAAAGTCGCTAAGACGCAAAGAAATGTTAAAGATTATTTACTATTCTAGCTATTCCAATTTTTATTTTTAGCGACTTTGCGAGAGACTTACTTTCTCTCAACCCAATTACCATCATCTTTAATTAATTGAATTAGTTTTTCTACGGCATCTTCTTGATCCAAATTTCGTTGAACAACTTCCTGCCCACGATAGAGAGATATTTTACTAACACCACTCCCAACATAGCCATAATCAGCATCCGCCATCTCTCCAGGACCGTTAACTATACATCCCATAATTCCAATTTTAACACCTTTTAAATGACTGGTCCTGCTTCTAATTTTATTTGTAACTTCTACTAAGTCGAAAAGTGTTCTACCGCAACTTGGACAAGCAATATACTCTGTTTTTGTTATTCTAGTTCTTGTTGCCTGTAAAATTCCAAATGCTGTTTGATTTATCTTTGATATGGAAATAGCTCCAGAGTTTTTTATCCAAATTCCATCTCCCAAACCAGAGAGAAATAACGAACCCGTATCTGTTGATGAGTCAATTATTAATTGTTCTGCATCTTCAAGATTGTATTCTCTTTTAATAATAACCGGAACATCTATTTCCATTTCCAACAATTCCCAAATAGCACGTCGTTGTTCAACCATCCCATTTTTGTTAGATGTAGCGAGAACTAAAACTACTTTAGAATCATTCCTAATTTTTGTAATTATTTTATCTGTGAAGTCACTATATGATAGTTCCACAAATTTAATTTTACTATCGATAATACTTTTAGATAAATACTCCAAAACACTAAACATTGGAAAAATATTCTTCTCTGAATCCGATTCGCTCCATTCTGAAAAATTAATTATTCCAAATAGATTTTGCGGAAGTTCAATGCGACACTTTTCTTTATCAAGATAGATGTAATCTACAGCAGAATCACTTATGTTCCATTTGTCATTTTTACATTTGTATCCGAGACTCTCTAACAAAGAACTATCTATTTTGCAGTTACTTACATCAGCAACTACTACTGGAACATTTCTATTTCCAATATTTATTAATTCTCTTGTAGTTCTTCTTTTATAACTAAATGGATTTGCTATAAAATTCTTAACTCCATTTATTTTTTCATGATTACTACGGTTATAATACTTTGCAACTATTTTTTTTGCTACAGGAGATTCATTCTCTGGTGGTTCAGTTAGTGAAACTCTTACAGTATCTCCAATTCCATCCTCTAGCAATAAGCCAATTCCAACAGCTGATTTAATTCTAGCATCATCTCCATCCCCTGCTTCAGTAACTCCGAGATGCAAAGGATAGTCCATATTCTCTTCCATCATTCTGTTAATTAACAATCTATATGCTTGCACCATAACTTGTGGATTACTAGACTTCATTGACAAAACTAAATTGTGATAATCATGTGCACGGCAAATTCTAACAAACTCAAGTGCCGATTCGACCATTCCATTTGGGGTATCGCCGTATCGACTCATAATTCTATCTGATAATGATCCATGGTTTGTACCAATTCGCATAGCAGTTCCATGCTCTTTACAGATCTTAACTAAAGGAGAGAATCGCTCTGTAATTCTTTCTATTTCAGAATTATACTCTTCATCAGAATATTCAATTTGGTCAAACTTCTTTTTATCTACATAGTTACCAGGATTTACACGAACCTTTTCAACAATACGTGCGGCAGCTTCCGCAGCATTTGGAGTGAAATGAATATCTGCTATAAGTGGAAAATTATATCCTCTATTTTTCAATTCATCTTTTATATTCTGTAAGTTTTCTGCATCCCTTAAACTAGGTGCAGTTATTCTAACCAATTCACTTCCAGACTCAAACATTCTAATTGCCTGTTCAACTGTTGCAATTGTATCCATTGTGTTTGTTGTAGTCATGGATTGAATTACAATTGGATTACTCCCTCCAATTTTAACATTTCCAACATTGATGACTCTTGTATTAAACCGAGAATACTCTGTTAAGCTATTGCAATACTTATATTTATTATTCATTAAAAACTTTCTTTGATTATTTTTTTAAATAGATATTTAATATAATAAATGGAATTATTATAATTATCAGTGAATTTGTTATTTCAACCGAATGGGATAAATCTTTAGGATTAGAGGAGATTTCTCAGTCGTCCCGATTAAAACAATCTGGACTCATTTCTAAAAGAGACATAATTATTTTATAGAATCTCTATTTGAAATAAACAATTAATTTTAAATAAATGAGTTTAGATTTATTTACTAAATTTGGCGATAGAATTTTTTATTAATAATCAGATTTTAGATGCAAATTCCTGAACACCAAGTTGAAGAGATTAAAACCAATACAGATATTGTTGATCTAATATCTGGCTATGTACAGCTACGAAAACGTGGCAGAAATTTCATTGGACTCTGTCCATTCCATACTGAAAAAACTCCTTCATTTACAGTAAGCCCCGAAAAACAAATTTATCATTGTTTTGGATGTCATGCTGGTGGCAATGCTTATAAATTTCTAATGGAATATAAAAATATTTCATTTGTTGAATCAGTTCAAGAACTAGCAGAAAATCTTGGAATTAAAATTGAACAAGATGCTGCCCCAAACCTTGAAGAGAAATCAGAATTTGAAGAACTATACGAAATAAATATTGTGGCAGCTAAATATTTTTCCAATAATCTATTGAACAATCCAAATGGTGAAATTGCTCGTAAATATTTTAAAGATAGAAAAATTAAACCACAGACAAATAAAGTTTTTGGATTAGGGTACGCATTACCAGAATGGAGTTCCTTACTAGACCACTTAAAGAACAATAAAGTTAATCTATCACAAGCTAAAGATATTGGCCTGATTGACTCCAAAAATGATGGTTCTTATTATGATAAATATCGAGGTCGTACAATCTTTCCAATTTTCTCACCGAATGGCAGAGTAATTGCATTTGGTGGAAGAGTTATGAACAAGGATGAAAAAACTGCAAAGTATATTAACTCTCCAGAATCAAAAATTTACTCAAAGCGAAAAACACTTTACGGTCTGTATCACTCAAAGGAAGAAATCAGAAGAATTGATAAAGCCATACTTGTTGAAGGATACATGGACGTTATCTCTCTATTTCAAAATGGAGTTAAAAATGTTGTAGCCTCTTCTGGTACTGCACTTACTGATGAACAAGTACAGCTACTTTCTCGCTTCACAAAAAACATTGTAGTTCTTTTTGATTCTGATCCTGCAGGACAAAAAGCTGCAACAAGAAGTATAGAAATTTTACTAAAAGCTGGGTTTGATGTTAAACTAATTACTTTGCCAAACGGAGAAGACCCTGACTCATATATTATTAATTTTGGAACCGAAGAATTCAACAAACAAATTGAAAATGCACAAGAATTTCTAGAATTCCAAACTGAGCAATTTTACAACGCTGGGGTTTTTAAAGATTCTAAAAAATCTGCAGAAGCAATTAGAGAACTTGTAAAATACGTAGCTCTAATTGAAGATGAACTTAAGAGAAATATTCTAATTAAATCCATTTCAAAAAAGTTTAATCTAAGAGAAAAACTCATTGAAAAAGAGATGGATAATGTTTTCGACATTAATTCGAAAAAGGAGTATCAATCAGAGCGCAGATTGGATAGAAAAACAGTAACAACTTCTGCATCATTACAAAGTGCTACTATTCCGCAATCACGTTTTAACTTTGAAAAAGAATTGATTGAATTGCTACTAGAAGGGAGTGAAGAGATAGTTGAAATTATTTTTGACCACATTCACCCAGATGATTTCCAGAATGAACAATTTAAGACAATTGTGACAAGTATTGAAAATGGTTATAATAATAAGGACATCTCACCCTCTAGTATTATCGATAGTCTTAAAGATAATGCTCTTAAAACAATGGCACGTTCGTTAACTCTAAGTGGAGAATCTATCAGCAAGCGGTGGGATGATTATAGTGATGACGGTAAATTAGAATTAAACCACTTGCAAAAAGCAAAAGATATTGTGCGAAAATATCGAATTACTCTCATTGATTCTCAAATAAAACAGAACAACCACGAGATTGCCGTGATTGAAGATGATACTGTAATTATGGAACTCATGGTTGAAAATAATGAGTTAACTGAACAACGGAAATTGATATTAGTGGGACAAGGAAATTCAGATTTAATATAGAGGTGATATGAATTCTACAATTTATGAAATTAATACCCGAGTATGGATAAAGAGATTTACAAAAAACAATATTCCTTCTAAATTGATTGATATTCCAAGTAACTATTGGAAAACCCTTGTGGATAAAGGGGTAAAATATGTTTGGCTAATGGGCATCTGGGAAACTGTTCCAGAGACAATCAAAAAATATTGCTTCAGTGATGGTTTAATTAGTGAATATAGTAAAGCTTTGTCCGATTGGAAACCAGAGGATGTAATTGGCTCCCCTTATGCAATTGACAATTATAAAGTTAATAAATCTCTAGCTTCAACAACTGAATTCATTCAACTAAAAGAGAGTCTAAATAAACTTGGATTAAAAATTATTTTAGATTTTATCCCAAATCATTTTAGTGCTGATACTTCTCTTCTTAAAACAAATCCAGAAATTTTTCTTCAAGGAAATGAGGAATTACTTTCAAGAGATGAACAAACATATTTTAGAGCCACAAATGGAAATATTTATGCACATGGGCGTGACCCTAATTTTCCTGCTTGGCAAGATACAATTCAAGTAAATTATTTTTCTGAATCTGCTAGGGACTTCATGATTGAAATTCTAAAAAATACATCGAAGATGTGTGATGGAGTTCGGTGTGATATGACAATGCTTCCTATGAATAATGTTTTCAAAAACACATGGCGGAAACCTTTGGAAATGTTAGGCGTCGATAAAACAGAAGAGGAATTTTGGATTAAATCAATCAAACAAACGAAAGAGATTAAAAATGATTTTCTGTTTATTGCCGAAGCATATTGGGATACAGAGTGGGAGTTACAGCAGTTTGGATTTGATTATACTTATGACAAAAGATTGCTCGATAGATTAGAGTTTGGTGATGCAGAAATTATTTTAAGACACCTCTTGGCAGAGAACCAGTTTCAGCAGAAAGCGATTCGCTTTATTGAAAACCATGATGAGAAGAGAGCAACTACAACTTTTGGAATACAAAAATCAAAAGCAGCAGCAGTTGTTATGAGTACCATCCAAGGTGGCACTCTATTTCACGATGGGCAATTTGAAGGAAGAGATGTAAAACTTCCTGTCCAACTTGGACGTGAACCAAATGAAAAGATTAATAATTCACTCAAAGATTTTTATGATGATCTGTTAGTAATTGTTAATCACCCAGTGTTTAATGATGGTTTGTGGAATTTATTAGTTCCAGTTCAACTTGACGAGGATTTCACTTATAAAAGCATTCTAGCATGGGAATGGATCTTAGGAAGTGACAGAAGAATTATAGTTATTAATTATTCTAACTCCTCAGCATATTGTCGTATTAAGTTTTTATTGGATTCAATTAAAGAGAAAATAGTACTTGTTGATTTACTCCATAATCAAGAGTACGAAAGAGATGCAAAAGAAATTATTGATGATGGACTCTTCATCCATCTTGGAGCTTTCGAAAGTCACATTTTTAAAATCAAAAATAAATAAGTACATTAACAATCAAAAAAAGGGAAACAGCATGAAAAAATCAATTCTTATCTCAATTATTCTACTCTTAATGATTAACATTAATTACGGGCAACAAAACTCTACCAAAACAGACTCAACAGAACAAGCTGCTATAAAAGCAACTAATTCATGGTTAAAATTAGTGGATGATGGTAAATATGGAGAGAGTTGGAACGAAGGAGCCACATTATTCAAAAGTGCAGTATCAAAAGAGAAATGGGAAGAGGCATTAAAAAGTATTCTACCTCCGTTTGGTGCCAATATTAGCAGGGAAATTTTATCTGCACAGTATAAAACCTCAATACCAGGAGCCCCTGATGGAGAATATGTTATAATCAGATATGAATCAAAATTCGAAAATAAAGAAAAAGCTATTGAAACAGTTACTCCAATGAAAGACGAAGATGGAACTTGGCGAGTTTCAGGGTATTTTATTAAGTAGATAGTTTAAAACAAAAAGGGACATAAAAATTGGATTGATGAGGAAACTTTATGAAATGGTATGAATATCTTTTTATTTATTTAGCTCCAATTGGAATACCAACTTTTTTATTCTTTTTATTTAAAAAATACTTTGGTGGAATAATAGATAGTACTTTCACAAAAGAAGTTGAATCTTTCAAACACAAACTTGAGATTGCAACAGAAGAAGTTAGGTTTAGTTTTCAAAAAAAAATACAAAACTATAATTTATTTATCCAACGTAAATATACTGCTTGTGAAGAATTACAAAGATTGATGCTAAATTCGGAATCAAGGATTTGTTCTTTATATGGTATTAGAAGAGAGCCTACTTTTGAAGAGTATAATAAGGAAGATTTTATATTATTACTTGAAAAATATAATTTCACAAAAGGCAAGATTGAAGAATTACTATCCTCTTTTAATAATATAGATGTTTTTATCAAAAACATTAAAAAGCTATTGAGATTTAAAGAAATAAGAGATTCAGCACTATCCGTAAATGAACTTAGAAATCATTATTGGATATCAAAATTATATCTTTCTGAAGATCTTGATAAAGGAACTAAAATAATCATTGATAAATTAGAAAAGTTGCAAATTAGATATGAGACATTACACGAAATGTCATGGGAAGTTAGTAAACAAAATAATTCTGGCGATGAAGCACAAGCCTTAAAAGAAGAAATACAGAAATACAGAAATTAATTCCTATATATATTATTTCAATTCAAGAGGAATTATCAGTTTTTTAAAGAGCATATATTAAAAGCATCAAGGGAACCACACATACGCTCGGTTTTTTCGTAATTTGAATGCGTGAGATATAATACTAAATTATTTACACGTTGTTATTTTACAGTTGTTTGCGACTATTCACACTGCTTTAAAACAAAAAAAGCTCTCAAACGAGAGCTTTTTTCAAAAGAATTTATATCAAACTTATTAGAGAACTCTAACGTCACTTGCTTGTAATCCCTTTTGGCCTTGAGTTACAGAAAACTCAACTTTTTGACCTTCATCTAAAGTTTTATAACCATCACTTTCAATTGATTGAAAGTGTACGAATACATCGTCACCACTTTCTTGTGAAATAAAACCAAAACCTTTTGAACTGTTGAACCATTTTACGGTTCCTTCTTTACGATCTGACATATCAGATACTCCTACAATAAATAATTAAAATTCGACAGAACTTAGGAATGATAGGGAGGGATAAAAATAAATTTACATCTACATCTACATCTAAACTACCGTCTTACAATTATAAAGATACATAAATATATTGGAAATTCCCAATTATAGATTTAATCTCTTTATTGCTAGACCTATTTTTCTAATATTAGAATTATAACAGAAAGTGGAAACAGTTGTGAGTGTTTTTGTAACAAGTTGTTAATCCACAACTTAAGTTGTGGATTAACATAAACAAAGGTGAAACCACTTTCGTGATTTATTTAACTTTAACTAAATTACTAAAATTCAAATTATCTAATAACAGCTTGTATTTGTTGAGCCTGAACAATATTATATTCAAAAGCCAGTTTTTTGTAGTTTATCATATCAATAATAGTTCCTATAAAACACAAACCACCAGTTAATAAATAAAGAATTCCCATTCCAATTTGATCAACAATAAATCTTTGAACTCCTGCTAAACCTACGAATCCAAGTAATGCTAAAAGTAAAATTGTTTGTGGTTCTCTACGTCTTGCTCTATATGCATTTGCAAACTGGCGAACTTTGTCATCATCCATATCGCGAATAATTCCAGCCACATAAGCTTGTTCTTCTCCCATAAGTTCAGGTAATACATCTAGAATATTAGCCATTATAAACCTCCATTTTTTTTGTTAGATAGATTTTATTATTAATTAATTTGTAAATTCTTTTTAGCAGTAAAATTATAGCAGGTATTCCAAGTGGATGGGCATTAAACGAACCAGAAAAATCTCCATGAAAAACCATTGAAATTGATTTCCCTAATCCACAACCTGGACAATTATCAATACCAACCAAGCTGAACAAACAGAAGTCTAAATGCTTAGGCGTGTATGGATTTATAAATGTTAGGTAAACAAATGCAGAGAGCCAAAAAACAGCCTCAATATCTATTCTTTTAATTATGTCAGTAAACTTGCTCAATTAAATCCCTGTAATAATTTTTGTGTTAGACGATGAGTATCCTAATTAGTTCATATTAATAAAATACAATATTTTATTAATATATTTTTATAATTCTTTGTACAAAAAAGACAAAATGTTTAGCTTTCATTGAAAAATTTTTAAGTTTAAAAAGGTATTTAGATGGAAAACAAATTACTCAAGCAGTCTACTCAAGAGTTTATAAACCTCTTGAAGGAAAAATCTATTCATCGCTTCTATTTCATATTTGATGCTGAAACAGAACAAGTAAAAAGCTCGCATCCTGAATTTGATGAAATAGCTAGCTATCTCCAAAATGAGTCAAATGACTTTGAACAACACGAAGGAATATTCTTCCAACTCAGTTCAAAATATGATACTCTTTTTGGAGCATTTATTCACAGAACTAATAGAGGCCAAGGCCAAGGTGGTCTTCGCTACTGGCCTTACGTCACAATGTTTGATTTTCTTTTCGATGGTTTACGACTTTCAAAAGGGATGACTCATAAAAATAGTCTAGCTGGTTTATGGTGGGGTGGTGGAAAAGGAATCATGGTTTATAATCCTGAACATTATAAATTTGACAAACAAATCAGAGAGTTTCTTTACAAAGAATATGGTGAGTTTATTACTTCTCTAAATGGTGCTTATATTACTGCAGAAGACGTTGGTACTTCTGAATCTGATATGGCTCAAGTATTTTCAACTACTCGTTTTACTTCATGCATCCCTAAAGTTTATGGCGGTAGTGGAAATCCCTCATCCCCAACAGCTAGTGGTGTTAGAGCTGGAATGGAAGCTGCTATTGAGTTCATTGGCGAAGGAACACTAAAGGGGAAAACTGTAGCTGTTCAGGGTCTTGGCCATGTGGCAACTCCTTTAATCAATTTCCTATTTGAAAAAGGTGTTAGTAAAGTTGTTGCATGTGATATTTTCCCTGAGGTTGTAGAGAGTGCAAAAGAAGAATTTAACAATTATAATTTTGAAGCAAGATTAGTTGATAAGTCTGATTCATCAATTCTTGAAGAAGAGTGTGATATTTTGGCTCCTTGCGCTACTGGTGCAATTTTAAATTCTGAATCAATTCCAAAAATAAAAGCTAAAATTGTATGTGGTGCTTCTAACAATCAATTAAAAAATCCAGCAATACATGATAAAGAGCTTATGGATAGAGGGATTTTTTATGTTCCAGACTTTTTAATAAACAGGATGGGAATTGTTAATTGTGCTGACGAACAGGCCGGCTATGTTAATAACGATCCGATATTAGAGAGACATCTTTCAAAAGATTGGGAACATTCAATTCATAAAACGACTCTGGAGGTTTTGCAAAACTCTAAAGATACAGGAACTCCTCCCGGAGCAGTTGCGGTAGAGTTAGCTGATAAATTATCTCGTGATAATCATCCTATCTACGGCCATAGAACACAATTGATTATTAATTCCCTTATTGAAAACAAATGGGAATTAGGTTAGAGCTAAACAAAACTTAATTTTAATAAAAAAAAGTTATTTCGAACCTACAAAATGGGTTCGAAATGACTGACTATTTTTACTTAAAACATACAAATAAGTCTCTATCCAAACTTAATTCTTACATCTACTGCATGTAAATTGTTATTCTTATCAACAATAATTGGATTGAAATCAAACTCAATTATCCCCTTATTTTCAATTATCATTTTGGAAACACTTTGAATGAGTTCAATCATTTTTTCCATATCAATAGAGTCTTCCCCCCTTACTCCAGCGAGTATTTTCCCCATTGACGTTGATAGAATCATATCGTGAATTTCTTCCTTTGAAATATATGCTGAACGTATGGCAGTATCATTTAATACTTCCACATACTTTCCACCAGTTCCAAACATTATTACTGGACCAAACGATACATCTCGATATCCCCCCAAAAGGACTTCATGTTTTGTTGTTATAAATTCTTGAACTAAGAACTCTTCAACATTAAATCCATTCACATTAAAACTATTTTTTATTTCCAATGCAGCAATTAAAAGTTCTTCTCTATTTTTAATGTTGAGTTTTACTGCATTCAATTCAGATTTGTGAATTACGTCTTTCGATATTCCCTTTACTACAACTGGATAAAAATCTATTTCTGTAGATTCTAATAAATCCACTGAAATCAATTTTTCATTTACTAATGGAAAATTATAAATTTTAGACATCTCTGAAATATCATTTTGGCTTATAAATCCATCAGAGAAAGAGAAAACATTTCTATTAGTGAAATTAAATAGACCTTCCATTTCACTCACAGATTTTGTTTTTCTCAATTTAGTTTCTGAAAAGAACAACATATTAGCAATTACTTCAGCAGGGTCCTCAGGATTTCTAAATATTGGCTTTCTTGGTTCTGGTAATTCTCGATACTCTTCCCAAAATTCTGGTTTTGGCATTATGGTTTGCATAATAGGTTTATCTGATTCAATATTGTTGATAGCTAAAGCTACTGACATTGGCTTTACCACACCGGGTTCAACGAATAAAGAAACAACTACATCTACATTATCATCAGCAATTAATATTTTTACTACTTGAGCAAATGTCTCTCCATTGCCAAGAGGTAATAAGTCAACTGGATTATTAACTGAACCTTCTGGATTAATAATTTCACGAAGTTTAGTTTTTGTTTTTTTAGATAACTCGGTTAGAATCAATCCTTCTTTATCTAATTTGTCTGTTAACAAAATTGAAGGCCCTCCAGCATTAGTCACAATAGCAACTCTGTTCCCTTTTGGAATTGGAAATGCTTCAAATCCCTTTGCTGTATTGAATAATTCATTTGCATTATCTGCTCTAATAACTCCAGCTTGCTTTAAAAGCGAACCAACAACTCGGTCTTTACTACTTAATGCTCCTGTGTGAGAAGAAGCTGCACGCATTCCACTCTCTGTATTACCAGCTTTCAAAACTATTACTGGCTTAGAAATTTCATTTAACAGAAATGGTTTTATAAACTCGAATCCATCATCAAAGCTTTCAAGATAATATGTTAGCACCCCAATGTTTTCATCCTTATCCCAATAATTAAGAAAATCATTTTCATTAATATCTGCTTTGTTGCCAACACTAATAAAGTGTGCTAATTTTAGATCTGATTCTCGCAATGAATTTAATACATTAGCACCAAGCGCACCACTTTGAGATTGGAAGGCAATTCTGCCATGTGCTGGCATTTCGGAAATGAATGTTGCGTTTAGATTTACTTCCGTTGAGTTTATCACTCCCATACAGTTGGGACCAACTAATCTAGCATTTGCAGTTTTTACCTTTTCAATAATTCTGTTTTCAAGATTCTTGCCATCCTTACCTGTTTCTCTAAATCCTGCTGTAATCAAAATAATTGATTTCACTCCTTTTGCAAGAAGTTCATCAATTGTTTCTATAACAAAACGCTTTGGAACTAATACAATTGCTAAATCAATTTCTATTTCAATCTGTTTTATTGAGCTATAGCATTTGTAACCATGTATCGACTCTGCCTTTGGATTTACTGGTAAAACTCTACCTTTATAATTAAACCGCTTGATATTTTTTAAAACTTCATAACCCAGACTTTGCTCTTTGGAAGATGCACCAGCAATGCAAATCGAATTTGGATAGAAAAAGTTGTGAATAGATTTGTCCATTTTTAGTTTTCCTAGTTTTCAATATTTTAATGTAACAATTCTGTCTCTTTAACCCAAAATATTTGATTGCGGAATTTTTATTAAACCTCCTAACATCTCATCAACTAATACGTCTAAAATCCTAACAAATAAATTGGAGTCTCAAATGAAAAAAAGTATAATCTTTTTCCTACTAACATTATCTATCATATCAGTTGGTTGTAATGGTGCATTTCATTCTACCGTAGTGGGAAATGGCAACTCTACCACAAAATCATTTAGTGTTTCAGAGTTTGCAAATATTGATGCATCATCTGCATTTGATATTGATGTTGTAGTTGGAGAATCACAATCCGTTAAAATTGAAACTGATGAAAATCTAATGAAGTATGTTGAGGTATTTGTAAAAAACAATACTCTCTATTTGAAACTAGAAAACAATACAAATATTAATGGTGATATGGAAGTTTCAATTTCTGTTGAGACATTAAAGAATGTTGATTTATCAGGAGCTTGCAAAATTAATATTGCAAACATTAAAACCGATAATTTTACAATGGATGTTAGTGGTGCATGCAAAGGAACTCTTTCTGGAAAGGTAGAAAACCTAAGACTTGACTTATCTGGAGCAACCAAATTAAATACAGTTGAGCTAAAAACACAAAATCTGAATATCGATATGAGTGGAGCCTCAAAGTTAGAAGTCCATTGCGAAAACTCTTTAACAGTTGATGCTTCAGGTGCAAGTAAAATTTTAGTTTATGGAGATCCTAAAACAACAAAAACAGATTTTAGCGGAGCAAGTTCTGTTAAATTCAAATGATTTTTATATTTTTGAAATATAGATAATTCAAAAAATATAAATATACCTCTGAGGAATGAAAATGACTAATAGTCCAATTGTTGGAATAATAATGGGAAGTGATTCTGATCTATCTGTGATGGAAAAAACTTTTGCAGTAATGAAAGATTTTGATATTCCATTTGAAGTGAAAATTATTTCGGCTCATAGAACACCCGATGTGCATGCTGAGTATTCTAAAACCGCTGCCAATCGTGGAATTAAAGTAATAATTGCTGCGGCTGGCATGGCTGCTCATTTACCAGGCGTTACTGCAGGGCATACACACCTACCCGTAATTGGTGTTCCTATTAGTGGAAAAAATTTGGATGGAATGGATGCACTAATGGCAATTGTACAAATGCCCCCAGGAATTCCTGTTGCCACAGTTGCTGTTGATGGTGCGAAAAATGCTGGATTATTAGCTGTTCAAATACTTGCTCTATCCGATGCTGGACTCTCTGCGAAATATGTGCAGTTCAAAAAAGATATGGCTGAAGAATCTATGAAGAAAAATGATGGATTAAAATTCTAAATTACTGGGGATTTTATATATTGTCATTTCGGGCATAATAGTCAAAAAGTGTTGCTGAGTTAAATAGGTTTTAAGTATAAATACCATCTAAAATAGCTTTTTCTTTTATGAGGAGAAAGTCCTCTGTGAACCCGATACTTTTGTTTTAACCTTCCGAAATATTCTTCTAAAGCATTAGTGGTCTTTGATATTTCTGGATAGTCTAAGTAACTAAACATGTTAGGCAAAGCGTTTCGTATCATACTTCTGGTTCTCAATAAATCACTAAATAGCCAATCCTTAAAAAGCCCAGTTATATATTTTTGTATTATTTAGATTATCCCACAACTCAAAAATGCTTGATATTTTGGAATATATAAAAAGCGTTAATTTTTTAGATTCTCTATTCATCCACTTTTTTTAAGTTGTATGCTGTTGCAGAGAGTAAAACATTAGCCATATCTCCATTAGTTCCTTTGAGATAATTACGAGATAATCCAAAATTTTGTTTTAAGTGTCCTATTATTGGTTCTATTCCAGCTCTTCTTCTAAAACGCTTCCTTGCTTTGCTTTTTTCATATGGAGTTGCATTCTTTTTTGGTCTCTTCGGATTTATAATTTCGGTTTCTCCAACTTTTGATTTGCCTCTATAGCCTCTGTCAACTATTGCCACCTTTGGGCTTTTTCCAGTTAGTCTTTTGGTTTGTTCTAATACTTCTGGTAAGGTATGACAATCATATATATTTTCTTCAAAACTATATGCTCCTACTGCTACTCCACTATTCTTTGTTAATGTAATCGATGCCTTTGAGCCAAACTCAAATCTTTTATGTGCTTTCCCTTTACTCATGCAATATACTTTGGGTTCGTGAAGACTGTATATCTTATTCTTGTCTCCCTTTTTCTGTGCTAATACTTGTTCATATAATTTTATATTTCCTTCATGTTTGGAAAGTAATTCTTTTGATAATTTTCTCCTCAAATCTCTAATAAGCCTTCCAGCTATGGTCTTTAGCTTCCTTGCTGATTTATTTGACTTGGCTATCTTTACACATTTGTCTATTATCTTTTTGTGCAGTTTTACATCCGTGGGAT
>CBDUTO010000058.1:0-25478 GCA_965370315.1 uncultured Melioribacteraceae bacterium | reverse complement strand
TTCTTTGTTTGGTACAACAAATTTATTTGGTTCATTTGCATTTATATCAAAATTGAGCTGAGGTTGTAACCTTAGTAGATATTTGCCCAGCTGTTTGCTTATCTTTTTTACATCCTCCTTCCAATTGAACAACTCTGTTGCAATTGTGTTTGAATATTTTCGACTGAAATCATCAATAGATTGTACATTGTAAAAATCAAAGTAAATAGTTATTATATTGTTAGACTTTTTATTGAACACCTGTTTTATTAACGAAGATTTTCCATACCTACGCGGTGCAAATAACCAAATAGAAAATCCATTTGCTATATTTTGTAATAGATATTTAATTTCCTCTTTTCTATTACAGAAATTAGGTTTATCTGCTATTTTTCCAAAAACAAATGGGTTTTTCAAAATATTATGTCGCATTGCTGTCTGTCGTGTTATTACGTGTCGTAAATATACGACTCATAAACTAAGTTTGCAAATATAAACTGTGTGATATAAATTAAACAAATCAAACAGAATCCATTTTTGCAAATTTTTCTAATACTTTTTTTAGGACTTCTTCTGGATAAATCATTTTCATACATTCATGATGTTTTAAATGACAACTTTTGCCACCATGACTTCCGCAAGGGCGACAATCCATTTCTCTTTCAAAAACAAAATCATTTTCACGAAATGGGAAATAACCAATGGATTGTACAGTTGGACCAAAGAATGAGAACACATCTGTTTTAACAGCATTTGCAATATGCAATGCACCACTGTCGTTACAAATCATTAGATCACATTTTGAAATTGCAGCAGCAGATTCTAAAAGCGAAAGTTCTCCCGCAAGATTAATCCCATTTTTATTTGGAAGCACTTCGTTACAAATCTCTTTCTCATCTTTGCTTCCAATTAGAACAACTCCAAAGTTATGTTCAACTAATTGCTCAGCTAATATTTTGTAATATTCAGTAGGCCATTTTTTCGTGAACCATACTGAGCCTGGGGCTAATGCTATTATATTTTTTGTCTTACTCTTTATTCCATTTGTCAACTTATCAGCTTTGACTGACATTTCTGAAGAAGGAAAAAGTTCTGTTTGATTTGAAAATAATTTATCTGTTAAAACAGTAAGCAAAGATAAATTTTTATCTGTTTTATGAATTCCATCGGGGTGTGGTACTTTATCTGTTAAATGTTTTGCTGCACTCCAACGGTCATATCCAATACGTATTTTAATGCTTGCATACTTTAATAATAGTGCCGTTGTTACTGAGCTATGCGGTGTAATGGCAATATCATATTTGTTTTTCTTCAGTAGTAGCAATGTTTTAAGGAAAGCGAGTATTTTGTTTTTTCTTTTATCGAAAAGAATTATTTCATTTATATTAGGATTGTTTTCCAGCACACCTGCTGTTTGTGGAATAACCATAACATCCAATAACGACATAGGATATAATTCCTTTGTTGCTCTTATCAATGGAGTAATAATAATTACGTCACCAATAAATGCAGTTTGAACTATTAAAATTTTGTTTGGAAGCAATTAATAAATCCTAATTAATTTTTTAATAAATAATACAAAGGCAAAGATAAAAAATCTATTTATTAAGTTTTTAATTTCTATTTTCAAATAAAAACATAAAAACATTTTGATAGTCGTTTAGTTCATATTAAAGAATGTATAATCAAATTTAAAAGCAAATCTATTTAATAGTAATTATTTGTTAAGTTTTGAAAAATAGATGTGAAATGCTATTTTTGTAAAAGTAATTTTAGTTATTAATGTCAATCGTTGCTAAAATTTGTCTTTGCGTTGTTTCCAAAAAAAAGAACGATAATATAAAAGCATATAACAATATTGATAATTGGGGATATTATCCTATTAATTTGGATATAGCACCGTTTAATTTAGCACCTTATAAAACCCAAAGTCTGTATGAGAAATCGCAAAAGCGATATATGTTTTTATATTGTTTAAAGTGATGGTATATTTTTAAAAAATGTTAGCATATAGTGCAAAATTTGATAGTTTACTAGTTTTAGTAAAGAATTTTTAGGAGAGTGTTTTATGTACAAAAAAGTAATTTGGATGTATTGGGAAGATAAGAAAGGTACCAAAAAACCACCTTATTTAGATTTATGTTTAGAAACAATTAAATGTCATAAAGGCTCATTTGAAATAAAACTTTTAAATGAAAAAACTATCCATGATTATATTGACTTGCCACCAATTGTTAATAGACTTGCACAACTAGCTCATAAGGCTGATTATATCAGATTTATGTTACTTTACAAGTATGGTGGAATTTGGCTTGATAGTGATATAATAATGATGAGAAATATTGATGATGCGGTAATAACGCAACTTGAGGAGTATGATTATGTGGGTTATGGAATTGAGTATGGAAAACCATCCATTAATTTTATGGCGGCACAGAAAAATTGTAAATTACTTGGAGACCATTTAGAAAAAGTTAACGTAGTGTTGAAAAAAAGAGCATTAAAATATTTCTATAGAAGGAAAATAAAGATAGGGTGGACAGCTATTGGATATGATATAATGTGGCCTATGGCATCGCAATATAAATACTTTAATCATGATTTTAATATGTTCGCACCTACTCTTTGGTCGGATCATGAAGAATTTAAAAAAGAGGATGTTGAAGTTGACAAGTATTTGTCCCATAACCCTTTTGCAACTATGCTTTTCAATAAGATGATGCTCGATTCATATAAAACAATGGATGCAAATACAATTCTAAATGGCAATTCCTTACTATCCAAATTATTTCAAAAAGCTTTGAATAATTGTTGATAAATATTAGTTAATCCTAAATGATAAATTTCATACTTACCAGTTTGAGAAGTTTCATGATATAGTTAATAATCCAAGCAATTGTTATATTTAAGGTTCACTTTATTAAAAACTATAACACATTATGAGTTCTGAAACAGAAAAAATATCAATTATAATTGCTACTTATAATAATGGAAAATACTTAGATGAGTGTATAAAATCAGTCATCTCTCAAACTTCCAATAACTGGGAACTTTATATTGTTGATGATGGAAGTAGTGATAATTCTAAAGATATTTATGATAAATATTATAGTAACGCTAAAATTCATATAGCCTCTAACAAACAAAATATTAAGTATGCTAGTTCATTAAAAAAACTTATTAATTTGGCATCAACAGATATAGTTGGAATCTTAGATGCATCTGATAAGCTACATGAAACGGCAATTGAAAAAGTTCTGGACAAATATAACAAGTACTATAAAGCTGGTTTTGTTTATACCAATTTTTGGTTTTGCGATAAAAATATTAATATAACAAAAGATGGATTTTGCAAACCAATTCCAAATGGATTTACAAATCTAAACCACTTATATACTAGCAGTTTTATAACTTTTAGGAAATCGGTTTATAGCAAAACAGATGGCTTTGATGAATCTATACTCTTTGCTGAGGATATTGACTTAGTATTAAAAATGGAAGAAGTTACACGATTGCATTGTGTTAATGAACCATTATATTATTTGAGAGATGACAAAACAGTTTCTCAAAAAATTCAAGCAAAATTTCAACGTTTCAAAAGTATCAAAAAAGCAAAAGAGAATGCCTATAAAAGAAGAGACTTACCCAATAGGAATAGTTTAGTAGAAAGAGTCAAGAACCCCGATTTGGATTATTATAGAAAAAGAAGAGCAAGAAAAAATCCTTCAGCAATCAATAAGAATGATGGACTTGAAAATTTACTTAGTGCAAAAAGAGTTTTTAATAAGCTCGGCATAGATTATTGGCTAACTGATGGTACACTTCTCGGATATTATAGAGAAAAGGATTTTATTAAACATGATTTTGATCTTGATCTAGGATGTCTAATCAAAAATTACGATAATAGTATTATCAACGAGTTTCTAAACGAAGATTGGGAACTATATCGAACATTTGGCAGAGAAGATCTTGGCTTTGAAGTGACATTTATTCGCGATTTTTTGAAATTAGATATATTTTTCTTTTATGAAGAAAACGGAAAAATTTGGCATGGAGCGTGGTCAAAAACAGATCAAGGACTAAATTTAATTAAATATTATTACGAACCATTTGAGTTAGGTGAAGGTGAATTTTTAAGTCATGAATTTTCAATTCCAAAAGATACATTAAAGTATATTACAACTAAATATGGTCAATCTTGGAATACACCTGTAAAAGAGTGGGACTGGGCTGATGGTCCCAGCAACTCAAAACGAACATCAATTTTCTTATAGGATAGAGATGACAAAAGTAATTACGTATGGCACATTCGATCTTTTCCACTATGGACATTTGAAGATTTTGGAAAGAGCAAAACAATTGGGTGACTATTTAATTGTTGCAGTATCAACTGATGAATTTAATGCAAAGAAGCATAAAGCGAATATATATCCTTACCAACATAGGAATAAAATAGTAAAAGCCATTGAGTATGTGGATGAAGTTATTCCAGAAAATAATTGGGAGCAAAAAATTGAAGATATCAAAAAACATAATATAGATATTTTTGTTATGGGGAACGATTGGGAAGGTGAATTTGATTTTCTTTCAGATTTTTGCGAAGTAGTTTATCTTCCTAGAACTGATGATATTTCTTCAACTCAAATTAAGAATAGTTTTAAATAATTAAAAAGTGTGGAATAAATTTTTGACTACAACAAGTTTAATAATTACAGTTTTTAATAGAAGTCATTTAATAAGAAAAGCACTTCTCTCTTTACAGAATCAATCTGTTAAGCCAGATGAACTAATTATTTCAGATGATGGTTCAACAGAAGATATTATTTCAATTATTTCAGATATTGTACAGAAATTTGATTTCCCTGTTAAATATGTTCAGCAAGAAAATAATGGTTTTAGGCTTGCAAAATGTAGAAACAATGGAGTCAAAAATTCTAATGGGGGTTTACTAATTTTTTTAGACCAAGATTTAATACATACTCGTGATTTAATTAAAACATTTATTAGCAACAGTAAAGAAAGAAGATTTATTACTGGAATGCCCATTTGGATGGATGAAAAACGGAGTAGCGAAATTAGTGAAGAAAGAATAATTGATAATAATTTTTGCGATATACTCTCTATCGAAGATAAACTAGCAGTTGAAAAGCAGTATAAAAAGGATAAAAGATATTACTATTTGCATAAATTAAAACTAACAAACCAACCAAGATTACGTGGTGGAATTTGTGCCATTAATAGGAAAGATTTTGAAAAAATTAATGGCTATGACGAAAAATTTATCGGTTGGGGTGCTGAAGATGATGATGTTGGAACTAGATTGTATAAAATTGGAACAGAAGGATTTAATCCATTTTTGAATGAATATGCAATCCACCTTTTTCATGAAAAAGCATCAATTCCAAATAAAGGAGTTAGAGAGCAAGTTAATTACAAGTATATGCAAAAGAAAAAAATCGAAATTAAAAAGGGCGAGTTTCGTTCAGAATTTGGTCTCGATAATCCTTATGACGATGATAGTGTCACAGTTGTTGAATTGAATTAATAAACAAGATTTTTATAAATGATAATTGAAAAGAAAGCAAAAAATATAAGCAGAGATTCTAAATTTTCCATAATAATTCCAACATGGAATAATTTAGAATACCTAAAATTATGTATCAATAGTATTAAAAAAAATTCCAATTTTAATCATCAGATTATAGTTCATATAAATGATGGAAGTGATGGAACCATCGAATGGCTTAGTGAACAAGAGGATGTTGATTATACACATAGCGAAGAGAATATTGGAATTTGTTATGCTTTGAACATTGCACGCTCACTACTTAAAACTGATTATCTATTGTATATGAACGATGATATGTATGTACTTCCAGAGTGGGATAAATATTTAAATGATGAAATTGTTTCTATTGGTCATAACAACTTTTTCCTTTCTGCAACGATGATTGAGCCATCAACAACAAATCCATCTGCTATAGAATTTAATTGCGGTTCAAGTATTGAAGCATTTGAAGAGGAAAAATTATTAGATGGTTTTGCCAAAATAGATAAAGTCGATTGGAGTGGTGCAACGTGGCCACCAAATATTGTACACAAAGATGTTTGGGATTTAGTTGGTGGCTATAGTATTGAGTTCTCTCCAGGAATGTATTCAGATCCAGATTTTTCTATGAAGTTATGGAAGTTAGGCGTTAGGGTATTTAAGGGGGTTTCAAAAAGTAGAGTTTATCATTTTGCTGCAAAAACTACGAAGAGAATATCAAAATCCAAAAGTGGTGGATACCAAATATTTATTAATAAATGGGGAATGACATCCAAAACCTTTACGGATAAATATCTTAATAGGGGCATGCCTTTTAGTGGAGAACTTAATGCACCAAAGTTAAGTCTTTCCACAAATATTAAGAACAAAATTAAAAGAATAAAGAGTGGGTTTTCTTTATAAGTTAATGGGAAATAAAAACAAAATATCGGCTGTAATTATTACAAAAAATGAAGAAGCTAACATTGGACGATGCTTGAATTCTCTTGGATGGGTTGATGAAATTGTAGTTGTTGATTCTGGTTCTACTGATAAAACAATTGAAATTTGTAAAGAGTATAATTGTCAAATTGTTATTTCCGAGTGGCTCGGATTCGGCAAGACAAAGAAACTAGCTGTAGATTCTGCTACAAATAATTGGATTCTTTCAATTGATTCTGATGAAGAAGTAACTCATGAATTAGAAAACAAAATTAAAGAGATTTTGATAAATCCAAAATCTAATGGTTATCGAATAAATCGCAGATCATTCTATCTTGGAAGAATGATTAATCATTGTGGGTGGAATTTCGATTATCCGCTACGATTATTCAACAAAAAACATGGTAATTTTAATGATAAAGAAGTTCATGAATCTGTTGAAATTGGTGATGAAGTAGGTAGAATAGAGTATCCTCTTCTACATTATACTTATCCAACTCTTGAGGGACATATTGTTAAAGCAAATAGATATAGTTCGTTACAAGCAAAAGAACTCTACGAGAAGAACAAGAACTATTCATTCTTTTTAATCCCAGTTTTTGTAATAAATAAATTTATAAATATGTATATACTTAAAGCTGGGTTCTTAGATGGAAAAGAAGGTTTTATCCTTTCATACATATCAGCATTTGGTGTGTTCTTAAAATATATAAAACTCTGGAAATTGAATAAAAATAAATAGAGTGATATTAGCTTAAACTTCTTTAATTTTACAATTAGTATAATTTTAAACAAAATATAATTTAATGGAAATATTTTTACGAATACTGGCATACGCTAAACCATTTTGGAAGCATCTTGTAATAGCAATATTGAACATTTTCATGTTTGCTTTCATGAATGGGCTATCAATTTATCTTACAATGCCTTTGCTAGATATCCTATTTAAGCAGAAAAACAGTGAGGTTATTGAAAAAGTATCATCATCTAGTTCCAGTTTTTTACCAGACTGGATCAATTCTACAGTTAACGAGTTATCTGTTTCATTTCAGACTTATATTTTATCTGGCGAAACATCCAATGTACTTCTAAAGATAGCTCTTCTAATAGTAATATCTTTTGCTTTCAAAAATATTTTCAGTTTTGTCTCAAAATATTTTATTGCTTATGTAGAGCAAGGTATTATTCGCAATTTAAGAAATGAATTATATAAGCATATTCATAATTTGCCAATGAATTTTTTCAAAAATGAAAAAACTGGAAATTTAATATCTAGATTTACAAGCGATATTGGTATTATTCAACAAAGCATTACAGCAGTATTTCTAAATATTTTTCAAGATCCAATAACAATACTTGTCTTTTTTGGAATAGCTTTCTCTATTAGTTGGAAACTTACATTAGTATCGCTTTTAACAGTTCCTCTTTCTATTTTAGTGATAGGATTCATTGGTTCAATATTGCGTAAGCAAAGCTATAAACTTCAACAAAAATTGGGTAATATTGTTGATGTACTGCATGAAACAATTTCTGGAGTTAAAATTGTTAAAGCTTTTGGAATGGAAGAATTTGAGAGCAGTAGATTTCAAAGTGAAACTCATAAGTATTTTAAGATTGTATTAAAAATTATTCGTATTAGAAATATATCTTCTCCTACAACCGAAACTATTGCAGTAATATTAGGTGCTATAATTCTATATTATGGTGGACGTCTTGTTCTTATTGAAGGTGAAATTAAGGCTAGTGAATTTATGCTATTTCTTTTCGCAATATTTCAAATGATGCCACCGATGAAGCAGATGAGCCAATTGAATAATAAAATTCAAGAGTCAATAGGTGCTGGAATGAGAATATTTGAAATATTGGATATTAAACCTGATATCAAAAACATTGAAAATCCAACTCCACTAAAATCTTTTGAGAGTGAAATAAAATTTGATGATGTTTCTTTTAGCTATCCAGATTCTCCAGAAAAGATTCTTGACAAAGTAAATTTTACAGCAAAAAAAGGTGAAATAATTGCATTTGTAGGTAGCTCTGGTGCGGGTAAAACAACTTTGGTCGATTTAATTCCACGCTTCTTTGATCCCACTGATGGAAATATATTAATTGATGGAATTGATATTAAAGCAGTGAAAATTGAAGATCTCCGGAAACAAATGGGAATAGTTACCCAAGAGACAATACTATTTAATGAAACAGTATTTAATAATATTGCCTATGGATTGCCGGATACACCAAAAGAAAAAGTAATTGAAGTTGCAAAAATTGCGAATGCACATAAATTTATTATTGAAATGCCTAATGGATATGATACAATAGTTGGTGAGCGTGGCACAAAAATATCTGGAGGACAGCGTCAGCGTCTTTCAATAGCTCGTGCATTACTAAAGAATCCGCCAATAATGATTTTTGATGAAGCTACATCAGCACTCGATAATGAATCGGAAGTATTAGTTCAGGAAGCAATTGAGCATTTAATGAAAGAACGTACTACTTTTGTAATAGCACATAGATTAAGTACAATTAGAAATGCCGATAAAATTATTGTAATGGATAATGGAAAAATTGTTCAGCAAGGAAAACATGATGAATTGCTTGCTGACGAAACTGGAATTTATAAAAAACTATATGAACTACAATTTAGATCTCAGACTTAATAGAATTGAAATAAGAATGTAAAAACACTTAGGAGAAAGTCATTGCGAATCCCGATGTTTTGGATGAAGCAATCTGCAACAGATTACTTCGTCGTCAAAAAACGGACTCCTCGTAATGACATGGAAATTATAAATAAATGAAACTTGGAATAATACCAAATACAAGCAAAGAGAATGTGATAGAAGTTGTAGAACTTTTTATTAACAAGTTAAAAAATCGCAATTTTCAATGTGCCTTTAGCAATGATTTCAAGAAATTAGTAAGTGAAAACCCATTGTTTGATAAATATGATTTTCTACCTAATGAAAAATTATTTTCAAATAATGATTTAATAGTTTCAATTGGTGGTGATGGTACTTTTTTAACATCTAGCTACGAAGGTAGAGAGTATGGTACACCAATGCTAGGAATTAATTTTGGTAAACTTGGATTTCTAGCAGAATATGAAATCAATAATCTAGATAGGCTTATTGATGAATTGGAAAATGGTGAATATAAAATTGAAGAACGAATGACTCTTTGTGGTGAATGCACTGACGGAAGTGAAAAGAGTCTTTTTGCAATTAATGATATTGTAATTGATAAAGGTCATTGGCCTAAAATGATTGAAATTGAATTGAGAGTTGAGGACAAGTATGTATCTACTTTTTCTGCCGATGGAATTATAATTTCAACTCCAACTGGTTCAACGGGATATTCGCTATCAGTTGGTGGACCAATTGTTAATCCAATTGCTAAAGTAATTACTATTAGCCCAATCTCGCCTCATACTCTTACAATGAGACCTTTAGTTATAGGTGATAACCAAAAGGTAACCGTACTTGTTAGGTCTGCCGAAGACAGAATTCATGTTAGTTGTGATGGACAAAGAGTGTCACATTATAGTTCGCCAAAAGAATTTAATATATCTAGTAGTAAAACCTCAATAAAGTTATTGCGAACTAAATCAACTAGCTATTATGATACATTGCGTAACAAATTGTATTGGGGAGTTGATGTAAGAAAAAAATACTTTAAAGGAAAAAATGAATAAAATATTTACAATACTAATGCTGTTTGTATTTACAGTAGTGGCTCAGGAAAAAAACAAATCATTAATAGATGATATATCTGGAAAGATAATGTTAGTAGGGCTTTGCGATAGAGAAGCATTTGTTGATACTAATTTTGCATGGTGGTTTGATTCTGGGTATAAATTCTATCATCCAGATACTACAGTCATTTCAAAATTAAAAGAGTTTAAGAATAATTATACAATTACAATAGTAATGGGTACCTGGTGTAGTGATAGCAGAAGAGAAGTTCCAAGATTTTATAAAATACTTGATGAATTGAAATATCCAGAAGAGAGTATAAAACTAATTAGTGTTGATAGAGACAAAGTTGGTGTCGAGAATAATGTTGAAAGTCTAAATATTGAATTAGTCCCAACGTTTATTATTTATTCTGATGGAGAAGAAATTGGAAGAATTGTAGAGACTCCAACGGAAAGTTTAGAAAAAGACTTCTTGAAAATCTTGAAAAGTGTTTTTTTGAATAAATAATTTTAATCCATTAAGCAATGCAACAATAAAGCAATTATTAAAGCAAATGAAAAAAATAGCTCTATTTATACTATTATTAAACTCGCTCCTCTTTGCTCAAGGTTTCGAACTTGGCGAAGCTAGAGGATTGTTTGTTTCTCTTGGTGTAGGCCCAAAAATTCCTGTCGGAGATTTTTCTGCTACCAATGATCTTGGAATAGGATTTGATTTTACTGCATCATATACTGACAATAAATTTTTGCCAGTATTTTTTAATCTAAAATTGGGGTTTCAAACTTTTCCTGGTGCTACTAAAATGTATAAGACAACTGATTACGCATCATTTACAACGAGCGAATTTATAGTGATGCCTGGAATAAAATTTTACTTTCCTCCAATTATTACAGATGAAATATTAATTATGCCTGTCGCTGAAGTGGGACCTTCGCTAGGACTATTTTTTAATTCACATGTTTTTAAATCTGCAAGCAGTAGAGCTAATTTTGATGAAACAGTAACTAAGTTTGGGTTCCATTTAGGTGGTGGATTTTCGATGTTCTTTTTAGAAGGGATTTTGAGCTACCATTTCTTTCCAGATAACCAAGCAATTTCGTTTGATTTGAGAGTTCAAATTCCAGTATTTGCAAAAATTTAGAGGTAATTATGGAATACAAAAATCTATTATTTGAAGAAGCTAATAATATTGCTAAAGTTACAATTAACAGACCAGACAAACTAAATGCACTCAACAATGAAACTTTTGTAGAATTAAATAATCTTCTAGATTACATCCAAAAAGCGGAAAAAATTTCTGTTGTAATAGTTACTGGTGCTGGTGAAAAGGCCTTTGTTGCTGGAGCAGATATTAAAGAACTATCTATTCAGGATGCAAAAAGTGGAATTGAATTTTCAAATTTTGGACAATCTGTTTTTAATAAAATTGAAAACTTGAGCAAACCAGTAATTGCAGCCGTTAACGGATTTGCACTTGGCGGTGGTTGTGAACTTGCTCTAGCTTGCCATATAAGACTTGCTTCCGAAAGCGCGAGGTTTGGGCAACCAGAGGTTAATCTCGGAATAATTCCTGGCTATGGTGGTACACAAAGGCTTGCACGACAAATTGGAAAAGGACTAGCAATGGAGTACATCCTTACTGGCGATATGATTACAGCGCATGAAGCTCATAGAATAGGTTTAGTAAATAAAATATACTCACCAGATGAACTAATGACCAAAGCTATTGAAATGGCTGAGAAGATTATATCAAAAGGAAAAATTGCAATTGCTGCATCGATAAATGCTATTAATGCTGTTGATTTTCTATCTTTAGAAGAGGGGCTAAATTTAGAATCGGATGAATTTGGTAATTGCTGTGATACTGATGAGTTTAAAGAAGGAACTTCTGCATTTCTAGAGAAGAGAAAACCAAACTTTGCACGTTAAATTTTAATAACAATGGTTACTAAAAGAAAATTTATATATGCACTAATCGTCATTTCAATATTATTAATAATTTCTAATATTCTAATTGAAATTACCTCAAAAGTTGAAAAAAAGGTTTTACCTGAAATTTCATTAAATGAGATAGAGCAAAAATTTTCTAATACATTAAGTAATTATGGAATTGTAAATGATTGGGTGAAAAAAGCATACGTAAAAACTAAGCTTTCTGATTCACTTAATTATCTTTTTAATGTAACTCTACCAAAAGATATTTCAATACCGACACTAATCAAGGATTTAAATAAATCATTTAATTCTGAGAGTACAAATATTGAAACAATCGAAAAAATTAATCACAGTAATACTCAAATTAAGATATACTCAAATAGTAAACTTAAACTACAAGCAAATTTAAAGCATTCAAAAAAAATTATACGGGAATATGCAGAGTATTCATTTCTAGTTCATCTTGATTTAATTAATGGTGAAAGTAGTTGGGGGAAAATAGAAAGAATTTATTACGATTTTACTTATCTGATAGTTCCATCAAAAGATATTCTCGAAGCTAGGAAGAGGTTGAAAGGGAAATATGCACTTCTAATTAATGACCAACTGAGTGGAACGGAGTTTGCACTAGAAGAGAGTTTTAGCAAACAAAAATTAACTAATAGAATACGATCAATAATAATTAGTTTTGGAAAGGATAAAACCTATTTTATTGATGAATTATCTGCAATATATAATTCCAAAATTTATAGTCTATTACGTGATGAATTTGGTAAGCGAGGAATTAGTTTAATATCACTTCAAAAATATCCAAAACTTAAGGGGAATACTACTCAAGAAATTATTTCACTATTCCATTTTTATACTACAAGTCTTAAGGGAAAGGAAGGTAAAATATTTGTAGTAGATATGGATGATTTCCTGAAGTTGCAAGCGCCCATATCTAGTCAAATAAGAATGGGCGATAAAATTGTAGAGGTAAGTTTTGATTAATAAATCAAACAACTTTTCCATTCACATCTACCTCAACAATATCTAAATCTGTTATTTCTTCTAATTGAGGAAGCACCGTTTTTTTATCTCCAACAACTAGATAAATTAATTCATTTAAAATTATATTTTCTTTTGCAACAGTTTCAATATCAATTTTTGAGCATGAACTAATCATATCAATATAATTATCGAAATAATTGCTAGAAAGCCCATACTTCTGCAGTGTTGCAATATTATGTGCAATCTGTGAAGATGTTTCAAACATAGCTGGAAAACGTTTCACTAAGTATGATTTTGTGAATTCTATTTCAGCATCGGTGATTTTAAGTTTAACTCCTGCAATCTCTTTTTGAATTTCTTTAATTGCTTCTCCTGTATCTTTCCCATTTACAGAAGTAGAGATTTCAAAATATCCTGCATCTTGGTTATAGTAAAATCCTGAGGAAATACCATAAGTAAATCCTTTATCTTCACGCAAATTTAGATTTAGTCTACTAGAGAACTGCCCACCCAAAATTGAATTAGCAATTACTTTTGCAAAATAATCTGTTTCATTTCTTTTATCTGATATATGCCCAATTCTAATTTCAGATTGAGCTGCACCATCCTTATGAATAAAATAGAATTTTGAATTTTGCTTGGTAGGGTGAATTTCACCTATCTTTGCTATCTCTTTCTCTTTTTGAATAGTAAAATATTTATTGAGTAATGATTGTAATTCGTTAACTTCTATATTTCCTACAACAACAAACTGAGTGTTTGATGGAATAAAATACTTTTTGTGAAAAGCCATTATTTCACTATTTGTGAGTGCAGAAACTTCAGCAATATTTCCCATTACTGGTTTTCTATAATATGTATCATTGAAAAGAATGCTCTCAAAATTTGAATTTGCAATATAAGCCGGGTCATCTTGGTTTTGTGCTATGCTTGAAGTTAGTTTTCTCTGCTCACGGATGAAATCATCAGCTGTAAAATTAGGTGACTGATAAATAAGGGAAAGCAATTCAATAGAGCGTTCAAGATTCTCTTTCAAAGTAAGCATATTTAAATGAATATTATCACAATCAGTTGAGATTCCAAAAATTGAACCGAGTGATTCAATTTCATCATCTAGCTGAAGTGAATTGTACTCACCAGCACCTTCATCAACAAGCAAAGTGGTTAAATGAGCTAAACCATTTTTTGATTTAGGATCAAATTTGCTTCCCCCATTTATAAGCATATTCAATTGCACAACTGGAAGATTATCCTTTTGTACAAAAAGGACTTCCATTCCATTAGCTAATGTAAACTTGTTAAATTTAGGTAAATGGAATTCAATTACCCCATTCGCTTGTGGAGAATTACCTCTTTCAATTTTCATTATTATTCTCCTTTGGAACTATGTGCAATTCAACAAAGTGCTTGCTAAGATATTTAGCTGCGACTTTTTTAACTTCTATTGGTTCAATTTTTTGAAATCTTTCCAAATCGAATATGAAAGAGTTTGGTTCGTTTACGTTTGAATTGTAATTATTTATTTGATTCACAATAGAGTTCAAATTTTGAAGTGAATAGATAAATGATGATTTTACAGTATTAATTGAACGGCTTAACTCTTTCTCAGTTATTCCATCTTGCATAATTGTTTTTAATTCACTTTCTATTTCTGCTTTTAACTCTTCTAAACTCACTCCAGGTTTTGCAGTTGCTATAATTATAAACATGCCTGTAATATTTGCAGAGTATTGGAAACTAGAAATGTCTTGAGCAATCTGTTTATCGAATACAAGTGATTTGAACAGTCGTCCATTTTTTGAGCCAGTGAGAACATCTGAAAGAATATCAAGAGTTGCATCATCGATATCATATAATTTAGCAGTTTCCCAAGTCAAATAGAGTTTAGACAACTGAATGTTATCCTCATGTACTATCTTTTTGTTTTCAGTTAATTCAACTTTTGGAATGGAAATTTCTGGGATTGGTTCTCCTTTTGGAATTTCATCAAAATACTTTTTCACTAATTCCAAAGCTGAATCATATTCAATATCACCACCGACAACCAGGCTTGCATTATTTGGAGAATAGTATGTTTTAAAGAATTCACTTACGTCATTAAGCTCAAATTTTTCAATGTCTTCCATCCAGCCAATTGTTGGCCAATGATATGGATGGTTTTCAGGAAATAGGTTCGAAAAAATTAACTCCCAAGATAATCCATATGGTTGGTTATCATAACGCTGACGACGTTCATTCATTACAACATCTTTTTGGTTATCTAGTTTTTCTTGAGTAAGCGCTTCAAGTAGAAAGCCCATTCGGTCAGACTCCAACCAAAGAGCCAATTCAAGCGAGTTAGATGGCAGTGTTTCAAAATAATTTGTTCTATCGAAACTTGTTGAACCATTAAGATTTCCACCAGCCTCTTCAATATATTTGAAGTGTTTCTCTTTAGGAACATTTTTAGAACCTTGGAACATCATATGTTCAAAGAGATGGGCAAAGCCAGTTTTACCCTTGGTTTCATTAGCCGAACCAACTTTGTACCATAAGTTTACGGAAACTATTGGTAGGCTTTTATCTTTATATAAAACAACTTCTAGTCCGTTGTCTAAGATATGTTTTTCGTATTTGATGTTTAAAATATCATTCATGTATACTTTAGTTTGACTGATTGAAATAATTTAAAGTGTAAAGATAAGCTATTTAGGTGAGAAAATAGAATTGTGACAGATAAAAAAATATTCAGTTTTGAACTCTTTGAAAATGTCATTTCGATTCCGATGCTTTTTATCGGAATCGAAATTTTCTGAATTAAAGGAGATTTCTCAATCGCTAAAAAGCAAGCTCATTTCGAAATGACAGGACTTTTACTAGAGAGTAGATTTACTTCAATAAAAACTCAATTCTTTCCAGCTTTCCATCAATATTTTTATTTGGAGGAATATTGAATATTTTACAGAGTAGTGGATAAATATCGATATTCCATAAGGATCCAGTTTTGTAACCTCTCTTGAAGTTCGAACCAGAGGCGACAAAAATAGCATGTAAATCAAGATCATTATTATCGTAACCATGATTACCTTTGCTAGCATACTTACTCATATTAAATATCTGTTTGTTATCCACAATTGACCATCCAAGGTCTGCGACCAACAATAGCGAAAAGATATTTGTGTTTTTGTTAAAATGATAATACTCGGGCATGTTTTCTTTTGTGTATAACTTGAAATGCTGTTGATTCCTTTCAAGTTTTGCATAAACTGAATCATAATCAGTACTACTTGGTTCAATCATAGCAAGGGGTTTTGAACCCCCAAGTTTATAGTCAAGTCCTGTAAGTATTGTCTCAACATTGATTGTCTTTGTTTCACTAATCTCAGTCATTCCATGATCTGATACGAAAATAATATTTAAGCTATCACTCATTCCTATCTTCGCAAGCTCGGAGTTTAAATATCCAACCAATGTATCTAAACGTTGAATTGATTGATTAATCTCTGGAGAGTTAGGACCAAACTCATGTCCGTAGGAATCTGTATCATGAAAATACAAAGTAATAAAATGGGGGCGTTCGCTCTGTGGTAATTGTAGCCAATCCATCACACCATCAATGCGCTCTTTATAAGGCTGATTATGATTATAGTTTTTAAAATAAGTCGGTCTTCTACTTTTATCATTTAATTCTGAGCCGGGCCAAAAGTAACTTGCTGTTGTAATATAATTTCTTTCAGCTGTTGTCCAAAAAGCCTCGCCATTATACCAGTCTGGATTGCGTACAGCAGAAGTATCACTAAGCTTGTAAATATTTCCAGTTTCTATATCTTCAAAATAGTTGAAAATTATTCCATGGTTTTCAGCATACATTCCTGTAATTATAGAAAGATGATTAGGAAAAGTTTTGCTTGGGAATACTGGGCGAAGAGATAATGCTCTTACACCGTTCTCGATAACTTTATCTAAGTTTGGTGTTATATCTCTATTGAGATAATCCCAGCGAAAGCCATCAAAAGAAACAAGCAGTACATACGGTTGTGATTGGGCTGATATAAAAAATGAGGTGAATAATAGAGCTAAAACTAGTTTTTTAAGTTTCATAAAAAGTGTCTCTTATTTTAAAATAATTATGTGCGAATAATAATAATATTTGTTGAAATTGGATAATTTTATTAACCAACGGATTTATCCGTTGGTAGAAATGCTATAATTAGTTCTTGTAACCAGTTCACTGGTTTAGGGATTAACTATATTATAGGCTCTCAGAAAATCATCATATTCTTCAGTAAATGATTTATTTCTATGATGTTCCTCCTGATTTAAAATATATTTAACTAACTTATCTAAATTTGATTCTGAAACAGAAAATGCTGCATATCCAGTTGCCCAATTGAACTTGTATTCAGCATTATTATTAATCCAATAAGATGTTCCACCTTTCAAGAGACGTGACACATCTTCAATTGTCATATTTGTTGGCAAATCAATTAAGGTATGTACATGATCAGAATTTATATAGTTAGTTTTCATATAAATTCCTTTTTCTTTTGAATAAGTCAATAATTGATTAGAAATTCTTTTTCTGAATTCTTCCTTTGAAAGTGTTTTTGCTCTATTTTTTGTTCCCCAAATTAAATGGAGCCATATTTTTGTATATGATCTAACTGACATAAATCCCTCACTTCTTATTTTTATTACAATGTAATTTCTTTTCCCTTAAACCAGTAAACTGGTTTGTTCCTACTTTTTTTCTATAACCCAACGGATAAATCCGTTGGTAAATGTAATAAAAATTAATTGGAACATTTTAATGTAGTTGATGGGCATGCCCATCAACTACATTAAATCTAAACTTTGTAATTTTGTTTAAATAAATATTGATAATATTTGTTCAAAGGGCATCCACATTTTTTTGATGGACATTTAATTAACTCATCACTAAACTCAATGTATTCATAAATATTTCCAATTTTGTTTTTTATTTGGTGGCAGGGAAATACATTCCCATTTGAGAAAACTACAGCAGCATTCTGTCCGGCATTGCAAAGTTCACCCTTTTGACTAAAGCATGAAATTTCAGAGTTATTAATGCCGAATAAGTTTAGTTCTTCTAGGTTATAGTTTTCTGGGTAAGCTAATTCATTGTAGTATCCATAAAATGGAGCAAAACTTAATTTAAGATTTTCTTCTTTTGCAAAACTTTTGATAATATCATACTTGCTAAATAATGAGGGGTGTGCAACAACTTCGGAGTAAATGTTAAAGCCACTTGATTCAAGCAATTTATAATTCTCAACAAAATTTATTAGCAAATTATTCTTTACTAACTCATCATAATGAAATGACGCATGAATATGTAGTACTCTTTCTGGGTTAATTTCACGTACAAATTGCTTAACACTTTTTGAGATGATATTACTGTTAAATGAAATGTAATGTTTTTTTGTTATTGCTGTACAGGTTTCAACAAAGTTGGGAACAAGTGTTGGCTCACCCCCAGTAAAACTAATACGAAATATTTTATCGGTTTTATCTAAAGTTGAAATGAGTTTCTCAATTTCTATTGAATGAATTTTTATACTTGTGTCAGTAATTTTCCCAAAACAATACTCACAATCCAGATTACACCGTTTGGTTACATCCCAATGAAGCCATGCATCATAATTCTGATTTTTCTTTCGTAGTATTTTCATTATTGAAAAGATAACTGCAAAGTCGTTGAGACGCAAAGGTAAAAGAAAAATAGGAGCCAATTAAGCAGAGATTGATCGTGAAAAGTATGATAAATAATTGTAGAATTAAATCTTTATAAATTATTTTCTTTCAAGCTGTGAGATTTTAGACAAAAGGCAATGGTTTTGTAAAAACCAATTGGTCATTTTGGCATATAATATTAAGTTAATAATAAAAAACCCAATTAAATTTTAATTGGGTTTTTTACATAATGAGTATTTCTTAAAATACCTAAAGTGCTTTTTCGTATCGTTCAGAGACGGCATCCCAATTTACAACGTTGAAAAAGTTTTTAATATACTCTGGACGACGGTTTTGGTATTTTAAATAATACGCATGTTCCCAAACGTCTAAACCAAGAACTGGATTTCCTTTTACTTCTGCAACATCCATTAAAGGATTATCTTGATTTGGAGTTGATGAAACAACAAGTTTTCCATCTTTAACCAAAAGCCAAGCCCATCCAGAACCAAAACGTGTTGCTGCTGCTTTTGAAAATTCATCATTAAAAGCATCAAAAGAACCAAATGTTGAGTTAATATCATCACCAAGTTTAGCGGTAGGATTTCCCCCTTTATCTTTGCCCATAATTGACCAGAAAAGGGAATGATTAAAATGTCCACCACTATTATTTCTAACGGCAGTTGGTAGCATTCCTGCTGTGGCTAAAAGTTCAGTCAGAGATTTTGCTTCCAATTCAGTTCCAGCAACTGCATTGTTAAGATTGTTTACATATCCACCATGATGTTTTGAATGATGAATTTCCATTGTTGTTGCATCTATATACGGCTCTAATGAATCGTAGTTATATGGTAAATCTGGCAAAATATATTTTCCCATTTTATACCTCCATTATTGTTTTAGTAAATCAGTTAGTTTAAGATTTTTCATAAGAATTATAATTTCATCTTGCAGTATCAAAAGGGGACTCCGTAAACTACAATCTTCAATTCTCTCACAATCCTGTTTGGTTGCATTATTGCAAAGACAGTCGGTAATCTGAATTTCCAAATCAATAGCTTGAACAATTGAATAAAGAGTAATTTGAGATGGTTCCGTTGCATATCGGTATCCACCTAATTTTCCTTGAACAGATTCTAGTATTCCATTTTTCTTTAATTTCTGTAGAAGTTTAGCAACCATCTCTGTAGGAATATTTTCCCGATAAGCTATGTTTTTTGCTTTTAACAAAGATGAACCATCATTAAAGTAGATTTGCTTTAATGCAAAAATTGAATATTCAACAGATTTAGATATTTTTAACATAATACGACCAAAATTATCGTATTAAAAATAAGCAAAATACTATAATAAGTCAAGGTGTCTAGTTAAAATGGATTTAATGAGAACTTTTCAGTATAGATGAAAAAAGGATTTACCTCAATGAGATAAATCCTTTTATTTTGTAAACGATATTTAATTTTAAACAACTGTAGTAGCAAATTTTTTCTTTAGGTTATAGTACCATGAGAAGCTTAAGAAATAGGAAACAACAAAGTTACCTGCTATAATAATTGCAAACCACATTAGAACACTCCAATCTAATTGAATTCCAACAAAAGTATCATATTTAAATTGAGGATTTAAACTAAATTCTGGTACAAATGCAAACAAGAACGGAGCCACATATAAAAATTTTGCAAACTTAAATGCATTAAAAGCTGTTGGCCACATTGGTGCCTTTGCAATTGCTGCTCCAGCAAATGCAGCTATACAAACTGGAGGAGAAATATTTGAATCTTGACTTAACCAGTAAACTATCATGTGTGCAGCTATAGGATTAACTCCAAGATGAGCAAGAGCTGGTACAGCTACAACGGCTGTTATTAAATACGCAGCTGTTACAGGAACTCCCATTCCAAGAATTAGAGATGCCAGTGCAATTAATACGATTGTAAGAACTAAACTACCATCTGCTAATTGAATTACAATATCAGCAAAAGTTAAAATCAATCCAGAAAAGGTTAGCATTGAAATTATAATGCCAATAATACCTACAGTAGCACCAATTTTAAGACTACTTTCTGTTCCTTTTCTCGCAGCATTTACGAACCCCTTAAATTTAATTCTGGATTCATTATCTTTAACCCAACTTACTGCAACACAGGTTGCAATTCCAGCAACAGCTGCAAACCCCGCTGAAAATCCGTAGAGCATTAGAACAGTAATAAGAATGAGAGGAGTCATGTAATACCACTCTTCTTTGAAAATTGCCATTGCAGTTCTTGCACTTTTATCACCCGTAATATTGTGCGCCTTTGCTTCGTAGTGTACCATTACAAAAACAGAAAAGAAATACATGATTGCGGGGAAAATTGCAATTAGCATAATGTAAGCATAATTGACACCGGTCAGTTCAGCCATGATAAATCCACCAGCACCCATAATTGGAGGCATAAACATTCCACCGATTGAAGCTGCAGGTTCAATGGCTCCAGCAACTTGTGGTCTAAAACCAGCTTTTTTCATTAAAGGAATCGTAAATGCACCAGTAGAGACTGTATTTGCTATTGCACTTCCAGAAATTGATCCAAACATAGCACTAGCAATTACAGCAACCTTTGCAGGTCCACCAGTCTTATGACCAACTGCAGCCATGGGAAAATCAATAAAAAACTTTTGAGCACCAGATTGCTCTAGGAAAGCACCAAATAGTACAAATAAAAGAACATAGGTTGCAAGAACATTTGCCATAATTCCAAAAACTCCATCTTCTCGGAAAAATATAGTTGTACATACCCCAAGAAACGTATCGCCAGGATGCATAATTAAATCAGGAGCAAACTCACCATAAATACCATAAACAAGCATTATTGCGCCAATTAAAACGAATACAAACCCAACAGCCCTTCTGGCAATTTCTATCCCAATTATTACGCCAACGGCAGCAACATATTGATCTAATTCTGTTTCAATGCCTGCTCTATAATTAAGATTTTCATAATTATAAATCCAATAAACAACTGTAGAAGCAGCAGCTGTCATTAAAACATAATCAAGAACTCTTAAAAGTGGATTTGAGGATTTGTAAAGCATAAAAACTAAAATGTATGTAACTAAAACATATATTCCCCTGTGATACTCAGTTGGAGCAGGAATCCACACGGCAGCTATAACATAAAAAACAACAAGAAATACGGACAAAGCGCTGAAAGTCATTTTTTCAAATTTATTTAGATTTTCGTACATATTTTCTCAAATTGAATAATAAAAAAGCCTGATCATTTGACCAGGCTTAAAATGAAAGATTTATTCTTATTTTATAACACCCATTTCTTTCCAGAATTTAGTTGCACCTGGATGTAAAGGAGTAACTATACCTGTTAAGCCACCTTCAATGGACATTGCTTTTGCAGACTTATGTACTGAAACCATGTGAGCTAAACCTTTTTTGCTATAAATAGTTTTCAATACCTTATAAACTACATCTTCCGGTACTTTTTTACTAGCTATCCAAATTGCACCATCTTGGAAAGAGGCAACATCAGCATCTTGCCCATTATACGTTCCGGCAGGGATAATTCTTTTTTGGAAGAAGGGATTAGTATCAAAATACTTTGCCGTTTCTAACTCTTCCCAAAGATTTAGTAATTCTATATCTTCTTGTAAAGCAACTTCAAGAACTGCGGCATTAGGGAAACCAGCAAATACCCAGAAAGCATCTAATTGACCATTTTTGAAAGCATCAGCAGCACCTCGGTAGCCTAAGTTTTCGTGGTTAATCTTGTCCCATAATCCTAAATAAGTAAACATTAATTCGGCATTTGCAGCAGCACCAGAACCAGCATTACCGACACCAACTCTTTTCTCTTCTAGATCTTTTAAGCTTTTAATTCCAGAACCTTTTTTAACAATAAACTGTCCAGGAGCACCATAGAAGAATCCTAAAGATCTTACATCTTCATATTTATTTGTATCTTTTGGAAGTTGACCATTTAATGCCGCAAATACATGACCAGAATAAGCAACGCCAAAACTAGATTTTCCACTGTTACAGGTTCTAATATTTTCAATTGAACCACCAGAAGATGCGGCAAGTACTCTTAGACCATTTTTCTTTACAATAGTTGAAATTGCACTTGCATAATATTGGTAAGTTCCACCAGATGGTCCACCTGAGAATTTATATACTTGAGAGAAAACATCCATAGGTAGTATTAAAGCTAGAGCAACAAAAGCCAAAGCTAAATTTTTCATTTTTACATCCTTTAATTAATGTTTAATGAGTATTGTTTGGTTTACGAGAAACTAGAACAGAGCAATTTGCACTATGAATAACTTTATCTGTTGTGCTACCAAATACCGCAATATGTACATCACTTAATACTCGAAAGGCAATAATAATTAAATCACTTCTAGATTCATCGGCTTCTATAAAAATTTGAGCAGAAGGTATACCCATTCTAATTACAATTTCTGAATAAAACTATTTGGAGAGAGAGAGGCGGCCTATTTGACCGCCATCATAGAACAACTTCAATCACATTCTGAAAAATCAGTTGGAACTAATATTATTTGTGGATTAAACTTAACTCTCTCTTTCTTAAATTATGTCAAAATTTGAAATCAAAGTTCATTTCTATCATTTCACGTGTTTGTGTGTTAGTTCCATCAACATCTTTAACAAGATGTCGCCATTCTGGAGTAATGATAAACTGGCCAGCATCGCCACTATAAATAGTGAATGAATAACCCAACCATGTATATAAGAAATCATTAGATTTTGTTGTACCATCGTCAAATGTATCTTCTCTGTTTCCTAAATCTGCCCAAAACAATAATTTACCAGGACCAACTTTTCCACTTATTTTTGCTCTTATTAGATAAGCAACATATTCATTACTAACCATTCCATAATCACTATATTTTGATTCTGCTTGAGTAACAGAATTCATAGAATAAAGTGCAGATAATCCTAACGCCAAATCTCCTACTAATTTTGGCGAAGTAATGTCAGCCCCAAAAGTCATAGGAGCAGAAGCAGAATCAGCAACAGTCATCATAACCATAGGCTTAACTCCCCAACCACCAAGCGTTACATTATAATCAGCATAAAAAGTATACTGGTCAGTAGTATTAGAAATTTCATTTTCATCAGCATCTTCAACAGATTTTCCAAGTGGATTGTCATATAATGCACTTAAAGTAATATTTCCAGGACCAGCTTTGTAATAAGCACTAGCACCAAAAAGTCCGTCGTTGTTAAAAATAAAGAAAGGAATGTCAATCATTGTTGCTGCAAAGTAATGAATATCAAATATTGGATTGGCAAAACTACCAGCTCCAAATAAACCAAATTTGTAACCATAAGTTTTAGTAGCTCTACCACCATTTAAGAACATAATATCCAAACTCATTCTTCTTCCAGATTCAGCATAGTCTTTTCCGTAGGCTCCAAGAGCGTCGGCACTTACACCTTTACCAAAAACACCATATCCTGCTACACCATTATGACCTAATCTAGATTGTAAAAAATAACCATCTCCGATATTCCAGTTTAAGTTAAGACGTAATCTGTACATGTAATAAACATCAGTAGTTTTTGTTCCGCCATTTTCAGTTTTGTCATCTATGTTTAAACGTGGACGGAAACGTGCGTCTCCAGTAATTTTTAATTGTGCAAATAGGTCACTTGCCACAACAAGTAACAAAAAGATTAAAGCAGTTGTAAGTAATTTTTTCATTTTTACTCCTTAATAATTAGTGAATGAATTTATATTCGAAACTTTAATGCAAATAGGATGTCAATAAAAACTATAACATAGTCTTTTATATGATAAAAATAAAGATGTTAGATTGCTTAAATAAGTAATCTAATTAAAAAAAATATATTAAAAAGCAGTTTGGAACATCACATAAAACACATCATTATCAACTGCATCTCCTTCTTCACCGTGCATTACATAAGCAAATGTAATTTTGCTTGCTTCACTACCAGATAATATTCGAAAATAAAACAAGATTCTTTAGAAACGTAAATGTTTTTTTTATACTTAGGTCTGAATATTTAATTTTTTAAGTTTATCTCTTAAAGTCTCTCTCGGTATTCTTAGAAGATTTGCACCTTGAGGAGTATTACCCTCTGAAATTTATATTGCTTTAGTAATAATTTTACGTTCAATATTATTTAGTAAATTTTCATAACTAGCAGTTATAAATTCGAAATCATCATCACAAATTTTAAGCCCCAATGATTTATCTGGTCCTATAAAATCACCTACTATATGTTCAACTTTTTTAATGGGTTCTTGATGTAAAATACAAGTTCGTTCAATTACATTTCTTAGCTCTCGTACATTACCTGTCCAATTATTATTAACAATGCAGATTTAGCATCAGGGTAATACTCCTCTACAGGTTTTGAAAATTTCTTTTTAAATGTATTTAGAAAATACTCGGCTAATAGAATTATATTTTCTCATCTTTCGCGAAGTAAGGAACCTCTATTCGTAGTACGTTTAACTTAAAAATGGATTGAGTATCTAAACAATGAAATTATTTATTGGAAATTGTATAGTGTAATGTGTTAAATTGTTACTAAAATATCATTTGTTTTGAAAGGATATATTTTAACTAGTTACAATTATTATTTTTCATTGAGCATTAGTATTTAAGTAAAAGAGAATCTATGCAAAGAAAAACGGCTAAGTTCTAATTAACATTGCATTACCCTTAAACTGCAAAAATATTTG
>CBDUTO010000057.1:0-25881 GCA_965370315.1 uncultured Melioribacteraceae bacterium | reverse complement strand
GAGAAAAACATATATTTTTTATTCCAATCATCGTATTCTTGTGAAAGATAATTTTGATGTTTTTCAAAATACCAATCTAACTCTTCATCAGTTGTTACAGGTATTCTTCCAATGTTAATTTGTGGAATATAAGCTCCGGTTGTATCCCACGTAACAAACCAATTATCACTTACAGATGCACCGAAAGATGGGACAAAATTCAGAACTCTCTTGTCAACAGCACTTATATTTCTAAATTTATTCCCATAATAGTCATATGTAGCACCCCCAATAAGTACAACATATTCTGGTTTTTCGCTTTGCCAATACTCATGAGTGGACTTAAGAAAATCTTTTATTGCTTCTGGATTAAAAAACCCGAATGAATACTCATCGTATATATCATCAACATCAACAACCTTTGTTTTAAGATTATAACTATTAGCAATAAACTGAGAATACTCATCAACTTTTGATTTGAATTTTTTATTTGTTATGGCAATATAATCAGCTTTGTTATCACTCTTTCTAAGATTAGTAAACTCTTTAGAATAATAGAAAATTGGTTTCTTAATTTTAGACTCACTCATATAAGTAAATTTATCACTAGAAGAAATTGAATCTGTAAAAATTATTTCATTATCAATTATTGCAACATTATATTTTTTATATTTATCTCCATATTTCCATAATGAGAAACTATTAGAAACTATATCTTTTAGTTTTATCTTGCTTGTTATGGAATTTTCAATAAATGGAAAAACAAAATCCAATTGTTGACTAATTGGAATTAGATATCTAGGGTATTCAATTTCATACCAATCAAAAATGCAAGCATTTATTTGTGCTTCAGTCTGAATTGAATTAATATTTAATGTGTTATTTCCATGATTTAGCAAATTTGAGTTTAATTCAGTTTCAAGAACAACCTGTTCATATTTATCAATATATGTAGAATCATTCCAAGCGCCGGAATTTAAGCCTAATGAAAAAAGATGAGCATTAGCTGAAATATTCGAAGCATAATCTTGAAATTTCGCAAACATCTTGAAATTTTTGTTTGGATAAACATCTAAAACAGAAAAAACTTTATTTTTAATTCCAACATTAAGATGTTCTTCATGCCAAGTTTTATTTTCAATCCAAAATGGTGTTTCTCTTCGCACAAGGCTAGCACAAGAAAAATCGAATGTTTTGTTTGTTTCATAATGGTTAATTTGTGAATAATATTCCAAAGTATCACTTGATGAAACTTCAGTTCCATCAGAAATTTTTACTCTTTTGCCATCAACTCCTGCCCATGTAAGCCAATAAACCGTCGTATCAGTATACCGCCCCAAGTATTCATTATATGGCTCGTCATAATTACTTACTTCCCTATGAGTTCCTTCCATATTTCTAATTCCAACAAACTCTATATAATCGTTACTATCAAAAGAGAAATCCTCTTCGCCTGTAACAAAAATTGGAATTTCTTCACCTTTTAATAGTAATCTAAATGATTGTGGATTAATTGAAGAAATTGGAATATTTAAAGCATCCAAATCACTTTTTGAAATTCTATAAATCGCATCTTGAGCAGTGCCAATTTTAACATATTGCTTCGAATAATCAATCCAAGAGTCATTTGTATTTATCTTATACTTATTACCTTTCTTTTGAATTATATAACTATTATTAGAAATAGTATTAGAAGATGATATTGTTTTCTTGGTATTATTTAAACTAGCAATATCACTATTAAAAACTAATTCAATTTCGAATTCATGTACAATCTCAATAATATTTTTTGAAGAGATAAAAATTGCCGGAGTAACTTCCAGATGTAAACAGTACTTATCATCTATCCACAAAAATCCTTTTTTTCTGAAATGAGTTTTTTTAGAGTTTTTAATTGATTTTTCTTCTGAGTAGATAAGCTCTTTTTCTTTATTTATATCAACTTTGTCATTGAACTCTGGAATAGCATTTATTCCTTTTTTTGAAAGAATTCGATATACAATTTTAGGATTTCCTATTTTTGGTAACGATATAAATAAACTATTAGAAGGTAATCTAACATCACCTGGCGAAGATTCATCATGGAAATTTAAACTGTGAAAAATATTTTTAGAACCCTTTTTTAGTAATCTATAGTCACTAGAACTTCTAAATTTCAGAGTCAATTTGTTTCTTTCAATACTTTCATTTAGTAACTTTGTTTGCCCAAATATCGTGGAAACAAATAAAACAAAGAGTAGAATAAATTTCTTTTTCATAACACCTTAAAAAACATGGGAAATTTGTTTCTTAAGATAAATATTTATATCGAAAATAACTAAGTCTGCGTATGTCAAATAAATGTACTATTTCCATAATATGGGAACACCTGATATGATCTTAACAATGTGTAATTTATGCGAATCTTGATTCCAACAATCTTAAGCACTAAACACAAAGTTGGTGTAACAGAATATTTGATTGGGTTACTTGATGCATTGCAAGAAGTTGATAGAATAAATGATTATTTCATTATCACAACAAATGAGAATAGACATTTTTTCACTCTGAGAAATAAAAATTTCCATGAAATAGTTGTGAACATTTTTGATATTTCAAGGGCAACTCTTCGATTACAATATTTACTATTTTCAAAATTTAGAATAGCTAATTTAATAAATAAACATAAAATTGATATAATTCATGAACCTTGCAGTTGGTTTATAAATAAAAAACTGAATTCTGTTGTAACAATTCATGACATAATTGAACTCAATAGTTCTAAGTACTCATTTTTATTTAATAAACTAAAACAAAAAATGATTCTTTCATCTATTTATAATTCAAATGAAATAATCTCAGTCTCTAATCAAACAACAAATCAAATACAAAAAATAAATGACAGAACTATTTCAACTATTTACAATGGTATAAAACCATTGAATAGAAATGGAAAAATAAAAGACTCGCTAGTACTTAAAAAGTATAACTTGCAGCCAAAGAAGTATTTTATCTTTGTTGGTACGCTTTTACGTCATAAAAATTTAATAACTCTATTAGAGGCATATAAAATTTTCCACCAAAATATGAGTAATTATAAATTGGTTTTAGCTGGAAAAGAAGGAAATGCTATAAGCAAAATTAAAGATTACATTAAAATGAATAACTTAGCTGACCGAGTAACTATAACTGGTTATTTTGATGACATTGAAAAAAGTAGCTTAATTGAAAATGCTATCGCATTAGTGTTGGTTAGCAAAGAGGAAGGTTTTGGATTCCCAATTTTAGAAGCACAATCACTGGGAGTTCCTGTAATAACATCTAATTCATCTTCGCTAAGAGAGATATCTAATAGTAGCTCATTACTTGTTGATCCAAATTCTGCTGAAGCAATCTCATTAGGAATGTGTGATATAATTAAAAATAAGAAAAAAGTTTCTCAGTTAATTGGTTTAGGACATAAAAATGTAAGGAGATTTACCTGGAATTCTTCAGCTTTAAGAACATTAGAAGTATATAAACAAGTCTATCAAAATAATTTAAAGAATTAAACTTGTTTAAAATTAATTATAAGCTATCTGATATACGGTATAAACTATAATGATTTATATGGAAACAAAAACACCTTTGCTTTCGATTATCTTGCCAAATTATAATTCTTGGCCATATATTCAAGAAGCTATTTCTTCATTATTAAACCAAACTTTCAAAGATTTTGTTTTAATAATAGTTGATGATGGCTCAACTGATTATTCCATAAAATACCTTAAATCACTTAAAGATAGCAGAGTGGTTTTATTAACAAAAGAGCATTCAGGGATTATTGACACTTTTAATCATGCTCTGCCATATGTTGTATCAAAATATACAGCTCGAGTAGATGCAGATGATTACTATTTTCCACAAAAGTTTGAAAAACAAATAGAAAAACTAGAAAATGCAAAAGATATTGTCGCTCTTGGAACCTTGGGATATTACATGTCATCAAAAAGTGTAATAAGTAGGATGAAAATGAAAGTACCTGCTAACCATAATGAAATTATTAATGACTTTTTTAATAAAAAGAGAGGAATGTTACAACCCTCTGTTGTAATTAGAACTAATGTTTTAAAAATGATAAATGGATACAGAAAAAATATTCTTCCAGAGGATTACGATCTTTACTTCAGGCTTGGTCTTATTGGAAAGCTAGAAAACTTGCAAGAATATCTATATGCATACAGATACCACAATAGTTTTAACCAAAAGAATCTTTTGTATCTTGCAAATAATTTCGATAGCTTAATTTCCCATTATGCTCATAAGTACAATGTTAAACTCAAAAAGAAATTGAATGTAAGGGAAAATAGAGCAATTTATTACAATCGAAAAGCTCTTTTTAATTACTTAGAAAAAAACAGACTAATAACTGTGTTTTATCTGCTTGTTAGTATTGTTACTTATCCAAAAAGAATTATTCAATTTCTCAAACAAATTAATTATTAGAGTTTAAAAATTCATCTACTTTCAACAATACTTCTTTTGATGAAATATCAGAAAGACAGTAATTTTCTTCTTTTGAACACTTCCACTCACAACCAAAACAATCCATTGATTTTGCTAGATAAATTGTTTTATAATCATCTGCTTTTGGAAGATACCTTCGATAACTCCCACCACCAATCAAAGCAATTACTTGGGTACTACTCATTAAAGCTAAATGGGTGATTCCTGAATCGAGCCCAATATATAATTTTGAATTCGCAATTATACTATAAAGTTCGTTTAGATTTATCTCACCTGCAGATATTTTTACATTTACTAGATTTAGTGATATTTTTTTTAATTCCTTTTCTTGCTTGTTGTCACCCACTAACAATATTCTATAGCTTTTTGACAGCATTTCAATAACTATCCTAAATTTGCTTAAATCCCAAGTTTTAATAATCTCTGAAGCAAAAGGAGAAATAACAATATCATATGAAATTTTATTCCTTCTTCCACTACTTAGAAAAAAACCTTCTTTTGGTGTTTTTAAAAATACTCTCTCTAATAGATATTTAATTTTATTATACTCATTTATATCGGGTGTAATTAACCTATTAGAATATAATGCATCAATATTTTTCTGAAATAACTTGATAAAATGCTTCCAATCATTTTCAAATGTTATTTTATTTGTGGCACCATTACAAAGAGATATTGTCTCATTCCACATTAAACGAGCCGATGTGATATTTACCGAAGTATGTAACTTAAGCTGTCTTAGTTTATATATAAAAGCAAGTCGATAAAATAGATTATATTTAAACTTATTTTCATTTACACTGAGGATTTTTATACTACCCAAATAATCTGAAAATAAGTCACTAAATTCATCCTTCACTAGAAAAAAGACTTTGTTAAACTTATTATAAAATGTATTATCTTGTAATACAATTGACGAAATTACTATATCTCCAACACCCCCTGTTTCTATTAGGAGAAGATTGTTTCCATTAGAATTTTTAGTTTTGTGTGTAAATAAAAAAACTCTCAAGAAAAAGTAGTTTATAATATTACTAATTTTAATTAGCATAATAGTCTTTTTCAATTGAATATTTTTGGTTTACTAAAATCTTTAAAAAATGCTCTTTCTATTAGTGGCATGTTTCCATATTGATAAAATGCTTGTATATCAAGAGATAAAACTTCCCTTTTTGATCTCAATCTTCTCCAATTTCTAATAACCCAAATAATTCCTTTTGCAAACTCTCTTACATAAAAGTACTTAAAAACAATAATTCCTCTATTCAACCACCATTTTAAAGTGTATTTGATAGCATATTTGAGATCGAAATTTTGAAGTAAAAAAATATTATAACTAAGAAAGTAGTAATAATAACGATACGTTGACATAAATGGATCTTCCCTTTTGGATCCTCTAGATGATAGATTTTGACGATGAATAACAACAATATCTTTCAAATACCTAATTTCAAAACCTGCATCATAACACCTAGCACTATAATCAAGTTCGTGATAATAAATAAAATAATCTTCATTAAAATATCCTATCATTTCAAATACTTTTCGATAAATCATTGCACCGCAACCAACAAAAAACTTCGGATACTCATTAAACTCTTCCGTTTCACTTACCATAATTCGTAAATTAAAAATATTAAAAGCCACAATACCAAGTTGAACATTTGAATTAAAGCTTGATAATCCAGCTTCAATTGTCCCATTCTCTGGGAAACTATCATCATCTAAAACTAGAACATACTCTCCCTTTGCAATTTTAAAACCATAATTCCAACCAGCTATTCCAATATTTTCTTTCAATTCAATTAAATTAACACATGGAAATTCAGTTAGAACCATTTGTTGCGTTCCATCAGCAGAAGCATTATCTACAACAATAACTTCAATGTTTTTATAATCTTGCTCAAACACTTTTGTAAGCGTGTGTTGCAGTTCTTCTTTTCTATTAAAGGAAAGAATGTTTACTGTAACTAATGGATTTAATTGTTCTTTTTCATTTTTCATATTTAGTTAAAACTCTCCCTATAACCTGGTCCATATTATAATACTTGTATTCTGCAAGGCGACCAATAAATTTCACATTTTCAAATTTATTTGCTTCACTTTTGTATTTATTAAACAATAAACTATTTTCATAATTTGGAATTGGATAAAATGGATTTCCATTCATTTGAGGAAATTCTTTACTAATCGTTGTCGTAATATTAGTCTGTACTGTTAAATGTTTATGCTCAATAATTCTGGTAAATTTTTCTTTATTATCAGTATAATTAATTTGAGCTGCTTTCTGAAACTGCTCAACTTCCAAATTTTCCCACTCAAATTTTATTGAGCGATATGGCAATTTCCCAAATTTGTAATCGAAGAAATAGTCTATTGGTCCGGTGTAGATCATTTTATCAAATTCTACTTCCGTTATAATATCTTTGTAGTCTGTGTTTAATCTAATTTCAATATTTGAATGAACTAACATTCTTTCAAACATTTTTGTGTAGCCATCTTTTGGCATAAATTGATATTTGTCTATGAAATAGCGGTCATCTGTGTTTGTGCGTATTGGAATTCTTCCACAAACAGATGGTGATAGTTCACTTGGATCTAATTCCCATTGCTTTTTAGTGTAAGATTTAAAGAATTTCTCATACAAATCCCAACCAACTTGGTTAACAATAATATCTTCTGAATTCACGATTGGATTTCTCTTTTCTTTCACAGTATCGTAAAACCCTTTTACTTCCTCATCTGTTATGAAATTTTTATTATATAATTTATTAATTGTTGTTCTATTGATTGGTATCGGGTAGAGTTCACCATTCAAGTTTGCCAAAACTTTGTGTTCATATTTTCTCCATTCTGTAAATTGAGAAAGGTATTCAAATACTTCTTTACTATTTGTATGGAAAATATGCGGCCCATATTTATGTACTAATATTCCGTGCTCATCATATTCGTCATATGCATTTCCACCAATGTGATTTCGCTTTTCAACGAGTAATATTTTTTTATTATGTTGTGATGCAAGTCGCTCTGCAGCAACAGAACCAGCAAAGCCAGCACCTACAATTAGGTAATCGTATTTCATTATTTAGATGCTAGATTAAAGATATGAGACACAAGATTTTTCCTTAGAACTAGGCAACACAGATTATTAATCTGGACTACTGGTTGATAAAATATTTTTTAAATTTTTATTGAATAGATAAAACACTCCAACAAATACAACTACTTCCGAAAGTAGTGTAGCAAGTGCAGCACCATTATATGAGTATTCTGGAATTAGCATAATGTTTAAAACAATATTTGCTAGTGCTCCAAATGTAATAGCAATTGCGTAAACTTTTTGTTTACCCCACACAGTTAACGGATTTCCAAAGAAAACATTTACTGAGATTACAACAATATTTAGTGAAAGCAGCATCAGAGGTCCAATTGCTTTCAAATATTCACTTCCAAAAATTATATTTATAGATAAATCAGCAGTTAAATAAACAAATAATGAAATTATAATTCCACTACCAAACATCATAATCCCAAAATTACGTATTGTTTGTTTTAGTAGGGCAGCATCTTTAATTTTAGATAATGATGGAAGAAATATTCTAACAATTGCTGCAAGTGGAATAAGTCCAATCATAAATATTTTATATGCTGCATTATAAATTCCAACCTCGTTTTGAGTTTTAATATTTCCAAGCATTACCATATCAAGGTTATAATAAATAGTAATCATAAATGAGGATATGATAAGTGGAAATGATTCAGAAAAAAGTTTTTTCAAAAACTGCTTTTCAATTATCCAACGATATTTTTCAAATATTTTTGTGTATCTATTAAGTAGCCAAATATTCATCACTAGATTAGCAAAAACTGAGATACCAACAACAACTAATACATCCGAAATACTTTTCACAAAAAGAAGTATAAACACTAAAATAATAACATTTTTAGAAACCACTTTTATTGAAAGGTATTTAATTTTTTCTGTTGCTTGAAATACAAACTCGGTTGTAAATGCTTGAACAAATAAGTTTATTCCAGTAAGAAGAAGAGCAAACTTAATTATAAGAGTTTCATTAAGGAAAAATATAACCATTGACAATAAGAAAAAGAACAGACTCGCTAGCAAAATACGAAATGAAATAATATTGTTTACATATTTAGCAATAACACTTTTATCATTAGCAATTTTTTTTATACTAATTATATCAAATCCAAAATCAATAAAGAGAAGAAAGTAGGAAACAAATGCTGTAGTGTAACCAAGTATTCCAAATCCTTCGGGACTAATTACACGAGCAAGGTAGATAGTTGCAACAAAGGCAATCCCTTTGCTAAGTAGTTCCCCTCCTGAAAGTGAAATAAAGTTTGTTAGTATTGTTTTCCAGTTTTGCAAATGATAGCCACTAATTCACGAATTGTTAGATGGTACCATGTAGTACGGTACTACATGGTACCATAATTCATATTTTTAATTTAATAATTTCACTTCTTCACCAACCACTTCTGAGGATTTTTATAATTACGTTCATCCCAGATTTCGAAGTGGACTATATTTCCCTCAAGACTTTGGTTAACAGTGCCCAGCTCAGTACCTGCTTTTACTATATCACCTTCGTTAACTTGTATATTGTCTATATGCCCATAGACCGTTCGGAAATCCCCTTTGTGTGTTATAATGATGATACTACCAAACCCAACAATCCAATCGATAACAGAGACAACCCCTTCCGCAACAGAAAAAACTTTTTCATTTGATTTAGATTTTATATCAATTCCATAATTGAGAGTTACAGTTTTTAGCTTTTTGTTTTTATTCTCACCAAACTTTCTAGTTATTTTCCCTGAAGAAACAGGCCAATTCATTTTACCTTTTAACTCTGAAAAATTTTCAAATTTTGCATAATTTACTTTAGGAACAATTGGCTCAATCGTTTTATTTTTAAATCTTGCTTCTCGAAGCTTCCTCTCTCTTTCCCTCTCAACTTCTATTAACTTTGCAATTCTAGATTTTATCTCAATTTCAAATCTTCTTTTTTTGTCAATCTCTTTTTCAATATTATTTTGATTCTTATGCAACTGTACAATTAAATTATTCTTTTCAGATTCCCTTATTGAAAGCCTATTTTTCTCTTCAACTTTCTCAGCTTCTAATTTCTTTTTCTGGGTATTTTCATTTTCCAATTGTACTGATAATTTTTCCAACTCCCTTTTCTTTTCAACTAAGTTTAAGAGTCGTTCTTCATTCTTTTCCGTAACATAATTGAAATACTTATACCTAATCACAGCTTGGTTAATTGTCTCAGATTTAACCATGAAGTTCCATTTCACCTCTTTACCATTGACGTACAACCACTTAATATACTCAGTATAATCTGATTTTAATTCTTTAGTTTCTGATTCAAGAGATTGAATTTGCTTGTAGAGATTATTAATCTTTAATTGAATGTCTCTTTCTTCTCTATCTAAGCTTTTAATTATTTTGTTTACGAGGTGTACTTGGTGGTTAATTTTTTCTAAAACTTTTACAGTGGTTTTCTCGCTCTCTTCACTCTCTTTTAGATTTTTCTCTAAGTTAATAATCTCAACTTTAATTTTTTCTAACTCCCCACTCTTCTCCTTAATTTGTTTATTAGTTTGTCCGAAAACAACTATTGTTGTTAATATAAGAAGAAGAAAGATATTTCTAAAGTTATCTACCATTCAATTAATTCAACATCTGTAGGCAAATGGATTGATAGCGATTTAATCTCTTCATTAACTTTTATTTTTTTGTATTCAACATTTATACTTTGTCTTTTATCTTTATTTCGGATTAATAATACCGATGGAATTGGAACATCTTCATAATCCATAAATTTTGAATAAACCCCAGATAGTAACTCCTTACCACTTATTGTTGATACCACATACTCTGTGATTTTTAGATCTTCTTTCGTTACTCGATAAATGGATTTTTTATTTGCAGCTTTTTCAATATAAGTAAGGTTATAAATGTCTTCAAGTACTTCATAGTCAGATGGTTCACTACGTAGTTTGCTTGTCAGATTAACCGCTCCAGTGAACGAATCTAATAATTCTTCAAAAGACAAATCAATTTTAAATAATTTTTGCAGAACATCTTTACTCTCTTTACCTGAAAAAGCACGGTTTCTGAGAACATCGTAGAAAAGAAAACTTCCATTTGAAAAAACTCCATGAGCAATATCAATTCCGAAAGGACCATAAATTGAAATTTTAATTGAATCAGGTTTCTTTATAAATATTTCAAAACTTGTTTTCCCAGAGAACTTTTCACTTTTCACCCTCATTGTTCCCGTACCTTGGAAAGTCTTTATTTTTCTTCTATTCCCTTCCATCTTTCGAAGTAATCTATTTGCAGGGATTACCTTTTCTGTAGACTTAGTAGTTATTTCCTTTTCAGCACTACATCCAACGATTATAAAAAGACTAAATATAAATATTATCAGATTTTTTATATTATTATTCATCTGCTTATTATTAAATATTTTTGCTGTATGTTGCTCGCACATGCAATCATTCTCTTGAGTGTAAATACTTTTATTTTCTCGTTTCATCCTTTCCCAATCATTTCTAATTTTTCATTTACGTTTTCAATTGTTGGATCTAACTCCAAAGCCTTCTGCCAATACTCTATGGCTTTTTCTTTGTTATCCATTTTGGCATAAACATCTGCAAGATGATCCAATAAAGTAGCATTCAATTCATCCTCTTCCATCGCCATTTCAATAAACCTAATTGCTTTATCGTAATTACCAAGTTTAAAATGAACCCATCCAATAGTATCTAAGTATGATGAATTTTCAGGTTCCTGCTCTACTGCATATTCAGATAATTCAAGCGCTCTATCCAATTGAGTACCTCTCTCGGAAAGTGAATAAGCATAATTATTTGAAATCAAGACATCTGATGAATCAATTAATAATGCTCTTTCATACAATGAATCGCTAATAATATAATCAGCCATTGAATCATAAATCATTCCCATAGTACCAATTACTTGAATATTATTTGGATCAAGGTATAATGCCTTATCCAAATAAACTAAAGCAGCATCGTTTCGCTTAAGCTGATTGAGTGTAAAACCATATGCATGAAGCGCTGTTAAATCGTTTGGGTTTAGCCGAACAGCATGCTCTAAAGCCCGTGCTGCACCTTCAATATCTTTTTGTTGAGAGAGTGAAAGACCAAGTATTAAATTGTTTACAAAATCATCTGGAAATTTAGTAATAGCATTTTTCATTTCCACTACAGTCTCTTCAAATCTTTGAGATTCAAAAAGAAGAATTCCAACACGATTCCAAAGCTGTTGATTCCATGGCGCTATTTTTAATGCATTTTGGAAATATAAAATTGCTACAGAATCACTTCCCTCTTCAAGAGATATTTCACCCAGAAAAGCATTCACCTGCCAATCGGTAGAATCTTTTTCAATTTCATATAAAAGATTCTTTGCTATTGGAATTAAATTAGAGTCCCTAGCCGCTTCTGCTACAAATCCACCAGCAATATTTTTCTTAACCTCGAAAGAAAGCTCATCACTCTTAATTAATTTTAGATACTCTTCTGCAGCCTCAGTCCATTTATTTTGATTTGCTTTCACATTCCCTTTATACTCAATCAAAGTAAGATCATCAGGGAACATTGTTAAAGCGTCATTAACCAACAGCAGGGCTTCATCGTTTTTATTTGTTTTGAGATATGATTCAATTAAAAGTTTTTGCAATTTCAAATTGGATGGATTTAGCTTAAGTAATTCTTCAACTGTATTTATTGTTAAATCTACATTCCCCATTCGTTCATTTAATTCTGCAATTTTAATTAACACATTCCACTCAGGCCCAGTTAATTCAAGAAGTCTGTTATATACTTCTAATGATTTAAGTGGTTTACTTGCTTCATTCAACTGAGCTAAGCTATAATAGGCTTGAAAATAGAGGCTATCAAGTTCAATCACTCTTTCAAAGTATATTTCTGCAGAATCTGGTTGCTGGGCAATCCGATAGATGCTTCCAAGCATAAAATTGTATTCCATATCGCCAGGCTCAAGTTCTACTGCCTTTTGTGAGTGCCTTAATGCGGGTGCTAGTTTCTGAAGTATTAAGTAATCCTTACTTAATATATTGTGTATACCAGCTTTCTCATCAAGTGCAAGCGCATCTTGATACTCCAGTATAGCAGCATGGAATTCACCTTTGAGATCATAAATTGCACCTTTAATGAAATGGTCTTGAGCTAATTTTTCATTTAGAGAATTTACACTTTGCTCATTTTGCGTAACAACTACCTTCTGAGTTGATATAGCAGAACATCCAAAAAAGAAAAAAAATGAAAGCAAAAATATATAAAGTGGGTTCTTCATTATATCCTATAATTTAACTTAAAAAAATATGATTTAGAGTCTTTAATAACAAGCAAAATTGAATTTTTCAAGATTGCCATCATTTAACAACTTTAACTGATATTTGTTCATTGCACTAGAAACTAGTATTTAGGTATGTCTTCTAGGTTCTCAAGAATATTGAGATATGAATAGTAACGTTCAACTGCAATATCCTCATTCTCCACAGCTTCTATAACTGCACAATTAGGTTCATGAAGATGTGAACAAGTGTTGAATTTACAATTATTAATATAAGGTAGCATATCAACAAAATAATGCCCTAAATCTTCCTTCTTTAATCCAAAGGGTGCAAATTCTCTGATGCCCGGAGAGTCTATAATGGTAGTAGCATTATCCACATTTTTTAGAATGGATGCAACTGTTGTATGCTTTCCTTTGTTTGTTGATTCACTAACTTCACCAACTTTAAAATCTAACTTTGGAAATAAACTATTAAGGAGCGAGGATTTTCCGACACCAGATTGCCCACAAAAAAGGTTTGAAGAGTTTGATAGAGATTCCTTCAATTCATACAGTCCACTATTTGAAACCACAGAAGTTACAAGTACTTGGTAACCACATGCTTCGTATATCCGTTTCCAATCTTCAATTTCTTCTTCACTGCCAATATCACTTTTGTTGATAACTATTTTTACATTTATGTTAGAACTTTCAGCTGCAACAATAATTCTGTCAGTTAATCCATTATTAAATATAGGCTGATCTGCAGAGGTAATGATAACTACGTTATCCAAGTTAGACGCAAAAATTTGTTCAAGCCTCTCTCCCTTGCCAGATGTACCTTTTAGTCTCGGAGCTTTACGAGAGAAGAAATTATCTCGTTCCAGAATTTTAATAATCTCGCCACGGCCATCTTTGTTAAGTGATATTTTAACTCTATCACCGACAGTAACAATATCTAAGACTCTTTGCTTATTCTTTTTTAAATGATACTGATTTTTGAATCTACCAGGAAGTCTGCATATTATTGAATTACCACCTTCATCAAGAACGTAGTAGTCTTTACTCTCTATCTTATAAACTTTACTTAAAATATTTTATCCACAATTGTTTATTCTCTATTTAAAAATAGAGGAAGATAGAGAGCATTGCAACTTAAATAACTAATACATTATTGTGGTTGTTAATAAAACTGTGTGTGATGAGACTTCTTGAAAAACCCTTGATTGGTTTGTTCCATAGTTATCGGTGTATGTATCCCAAAATCCGTGTGAATATGCTACATCAAATTTAAGTGCATCACCAGCCATAATTCCAGCTCCAGCGGTGAAAAAGATTCTATCAAAATTTTGTGGATCATCTTTATATGGCGAGGTATAATACATAATTCCAGCGCGCACTTTAATTTCTGTAAATGGAATTTTTAATTCAGCACCAAGATTATAATTAAGTGTAGCTCTAAAGTTAGAATTTATAATTTTGTTATTTTCTCTAATTATCGCTTGGTCAAGATTTCCAGAAAATTCCATCTGAGAATAATCAATAAATGTAGCCTGTGCATTTACATGAAAAAGTCTTAAATCGACAGATGCTCCAAGCGAGAATTCCATTGGGGTTTTAATTTCATATTCAACTGGACTATCGATTGGAAGAATATCAATAAAATAATTTCTCTCAAATTGTGAATACGCTTCAAAGTAATAATTCTCTTTAATTCTAAATGTTGTTGGAAGTTTTGTAGAACCTCCTATTCTAATAAAATCCATCCAGTCAATTATAAATCCAAAACGAAATTCCCAAGCACTCATATTCCATGAAATTTCGTCATTAAAATAAAATGTTTGAAAATTTGTAGTATTTGGATCGCCAATATCAGTCTGTTCCTGATACTCACCATTTACATCGTCTTCATAATATTCTCTGTAGTTTCTATAATCCCCAGATAGATAATTTAGACTACCTCCGATATAAACACCTTTTGCGAGTTCAATACCTGCTCCTAAACTATATCTATTTATTCCACCATCTTCTATTATTGTACCGCTCTGCCCCAATCTACCGTTGATAATTGTGGTATCTCCTAAGTATACATCATCATCTGCAAATAATGGATAGCTAAGACCAAGTAAATATGGAACGTCATCATTCTTATCGGTTAAATCTTTAATCATCGAATTATCATTTGGATTAAAGCCATTAAAACTTAATGAAGAGGTAAAGTCTTTATCTTTCTGATAACCAAAACCATATACTAGACTTCCGCGAGTTGTAGGAGCCTTGTATAAATATCCAAGCTGATTAAACTCGGTTGAACTATTTTTATAAGATTCTGAATTTCCAAAGAAAGTTGATGCATTATAAAAATATCTATAATAGAAACTTCCAGATAGTTGTGAAGTTGTTGAGAGTGCTAATCCAGCAGGGTTCAAGAACATTGCAGAGTATTCTCCACTTCTAGTCATACCACTGTTTCCAAGCCCTAAAGAACGTGCATCTGTTATTATTCCAGGAACTGCTAAGCGAACAGCATCATTTTCATTTTGAGCAAAAAGTGATGAACTCAATAATAGTAATAGAATTAAATTTAAAACGAGTTTTACTGATTTAATTGAGTGTGTTGTCATTATCTTCTCCTACTTGAGCTACCTGATGTACTCCTAGACGAACTACCCGATGATCTACTGGAAGACCTACTAACTGATGACTTTGAAGATGAGCTTCCTGATGAGCGACTTACCGATGAGCGTGAAGATGAACTTCTTGTGCTATTACTAGATGAACTATAGTTGCTTGAATTTGAATTACTACTTCTGGATGATCTTGAAACATTAGAACTATTGCTTGTCTTCTTTGGTGACTTATAGTATGTTCTCGAAGAAGTTTTGTTTGAGCTACTCCCTTTGGGAACTCTCTTCGAAGAATATACTCTCTTGCTTCTTTTACTTGTTGATTTTTTTGCTACTCTTGTTGTTCTTTTTTCATTGGAACCTTTTGAGTTTCTAATAATTTCATTGCTATTATAGTTTTTAGTGACTCTTCTTCTTTCCAAATCAGAAGTCCTTTTAGCTTTACTTCTGCTGTTACCATCTCTAGTATAACCAGCTGTTCTTATTCCACTTTTATTTGCTGATCTACTACTAGTACTGCTGGCTGTTTTACTTACTCTCAAATCTCTATCTAAATCAAATCCTTTTATGGTTCTCGACTCATCCCTATTTGCAACATTTATCGGATTTCTATCAATTGGATTTGTTCTTTCTCTATTATCACCTCTTGTACGAGTAACTACATTTCTTCCACCATTGTTTCGTGTACTTGTCCAATGGCTTCTGCTAGTTCTATATCTAACTGAAGAAGGATAGTTGCTGTAATTATGTCCATACCCGTAACCAGTATAAAAGCTTCCATATCCATACGCATAATATGGTCTGTAGTGTGGATAACAATATGGGTCGTAGTAAGGATCGTAGAAAGGATCATAACATCCATAAGATGTATAAATACGTGAGATGTATGGTGAACTATATCCCCATCCCCAATCAGGAGTATAGTTATTGATTACAGTGACTTCTTGACCTGGCTCACCGTAATAAAATTCATCTTCAGGATAATAGTATTCTAATGAGTCTTCGTTAAACGCAACATCACTAGAATCATAATAATAGTAATCATCCATTTGTCCGTAAGATTCTTCTTCATAATCTCTTGGTACAAAGCTAGTGTAGCACCCTGTAAAAGATGTTGCAATCAAAACAATCATCATATATAAATTTTTCATAACGTTCTCCATAAATAATTTACAGAGCCAGATACAAAGATTGTACCATAATTTTTAAAGCAAAAGTTCTATAAATATTATGAATTCACTTCAAAACCAAAATATTTTGAGGAATAATTAAGCGGATTAAATTTAATGTGTAGCAAAAAATGAACAAGTGTATAGTGATGAATACAACTACTAATTCAATAATGAACGTTTCTTAAAGTATGCAAAAAGAGCTTTATCAAATGGAGTTGAGGTATCAATTTGATTATACTCAATTTTACTATTCAAACATTCACTTTTCAACTTATCCAAAAACCTTTTCATGGCTTGTTGATATGACTTCTGAATTTGGTGGGGTTGTGTGGTTATCTCCTCTTGAGTCTCTTTATCAACAAAAATGGCATCATTACTGAACGCAAAATTTTTTTCAATAGGGTCAAGAATTTGAAAAACTAAGACTTCATTCTTTTTATATTTAAAATGTTTCAATGCTGTCAAAATGGAATCAACATCATCAAAAAAATCAGAAATAATTATTACAATTCCTCTCTTTTTAATTTTCTCGGCAATTGAATTGAGACAATGTGCAGTTTCAGTTTTGTTTGATGGTTGAATATTATCAATTGCTTTTAATAACGTTTGTAAATATACGCGAGTCGATTTGGGCGGAAAATAATTTTCTATCCTATCTGAATAGAGAGTCAGCCCAACAGAATCCTGTTGGGAAACCATAATATAACTTAGACTTGCAGCAAGAATAGAAGCATACTCTAATTTAGTTAATGTTCCCTTCTCTTTGTAATCCATTGATGCACTAACATCTAGGAGGATATTTCCAATTAGATTTGTCTCTTCTTCATATTGCTTTACAAATAATTTATCACTCTTCCCATATACTTTCCAATCAATGTTTTTAATTGGATCACCTTGCATGTATGCTTTATGCTCACTAAACTCAACACTAAAGCCATGATATGGAGACCGATGCAATCCGACTTTAACTCCTTCAACTACAGCCTTTGCCTTAAGCTCAAGAGAATTTAACTTTGAAATTAAAGTCGGATCTAATCTAGTTAGTGATTTGTTATTATCAGTTGCCACTTTTATTCTGTAATTTTCTTCTGAAGAATTTCGTCTGGTGATAATCCTAAATTTTCTATTTCAGCTTTAGCTGATTCAGCCATTTCAGATTCTGGATGCAATTCCAAGAATTTAGAATACGCAACTTTGGCAGCTTCATTATTCATCAGCTCGTTAGCATATATAAATCCAATCATAAAAAGTGTTTGCGGAGCTTTTGGGTCATCTGGAAACTTTGCTTGGAATTCAGTGTAGACCTTTATAGCCTTTAGTAACGCCTCTTCTTTTGATAAACTATCATCAACATATCCTTGGCTCAACTCACCTGTTTTTAGAAGTGCAAATTTGTAATGTTCACTTTTGGGAAATTCATCTACAATTTTTTGAAAATTCACCAATGCATCAGAGTATTCTTCTGCATCCATCGATTTTTGGGCAGCTTCAAAATAATCTTTATCATTAGTCTGACCGCAGCCAACTAAAAATAATGTGATTGATAAAACCCAAAATGCACCATATTTTCTCATCTTAAACTACCTATAATTTATTTTCTAATAATTAACTCAAATATACAAAATCATATTTATTGATTTTAGTCAGAAATTTCCACCACATTAAAAAATCTAGTCTCAATAAATTTAAGTGTATCTATTCGAGCATTTTGCCAAATATCATCATACTTTAAAATTGGAATTCTATCAATGAAATATCTATTTGTATAATACTCTTTTTTCATTCTACGTAAATTACTTTTGTCAACAGTATCCATTTCAATGTTATCAGACTTACTCTCAAGTATCAACTGAGTATCAAAATAACATTCTCGCATTGAACTTATATCCTCTTCCACCAAATATGTTTGAACAGAATCTTGAAGAGCAATTTCAGATGGTAAAACAATATATTCGGAACCAAGTTGAGTATATCCCTTATAAACCCAAATTGGTAGATATCTAATTTTGTTTAGTTTAACACTATTATCTCTAAGATTTTTCTGGATAGAAAAATTAAGAATAGCACCACCATCTGAATATCGCCACCTTTGATTTGAAATAAAGTTTCCAAGAGAATAGGCAACAAAGCCACTATCTATATTTCCATTTTCGGTTTTAAAATATTCAATTGGTTGTAGAGAATGTGGATGAGCACCAAGAATTATATCTGCTCCAAATGATATTGACTTTTTAACAATACTTGTTTGATAACTATTTGCTTCCGTTGCGTATTCACTTCCAAAATGAAAAAAAACAATTATTAATTCTGCACCAGCATCTTTGTGATTTTTAATGTCATTTCTAATTAATTCTTCATTAATTAAATTTACTAAATATTCTTTTCCATCTGGTATCTTGTAAAGATTAACTCCATAAGTATAAGAAAGCAATGCGAACTTAATATCGTTTTGTTCATGGATTCGAACTGAATCTCTTGCGGCTTTTGAGAGATATGTACCGACACTTTTTAAATCATAATTTTGGATATGATTTATTGTACTCCGAACTCCCCTTTCTCGAATATCAAATGCATGATTGTTTGCAGTGGATAAGAAATCGAATCCTGCGTACTTCAAACCTTCAAGAAAATTTTTGGGAGTATTAAAGATAGGATAACCAGAATACATTAAGCTATCTACTTCAATGACAGTTTCAAGATTTCCAATTACAACATCAGAGTTATCTAAGTAATTTTTAATTTCTCTATATACTGGTTTAAAATCGAAACTATCTTTTGCTACCTCGGCAAATCTAAACTGAGTTGAATGGCACATTATATCGCCAACTACACTAAATTCAAGTGTTGATAGAGAATCTTCAGAAGTATTAGTATCACCAGCAATAACTATAACTGAAGATAGAGTCAGAAGACTAAATGTTTTGAGGATGATTTTAATCATAATAAAAAACCGCCATTTGAACTAAATTCAAATGGCGGTCATTAACTTAATAAAATTAAATTTTAAGCTTTTCTTTCATTTTTAAGATTTTGGACTTCATTTCTCATATCTTGAGATTTCTTTTTTAACTCACTCAATCCTTTACGAATACGTGTTCCAGCAGCTGCTTGACCTTTTTCGTAAAATTTTTGAATGTCTGTTTCCATTTCTTTTAAGTGATTTAATAAATCTTCGTATGATTTGCTCATATTTTCTCCAAATATAGTTAAGTAAATAAGTTATTTAAGATGTTCTAGAATAATTTCCGCAATATCTTTTACTGCCACTTCTTCATTTTCTTCAGCTTTAAGACCATCGTTAATCATTGTCATACAAAATGGACAAGCTGATGCAATTGTTTCAGCACCAGTCTGTAACAATTCTTTTGTACGTTCTTCATTTATTCTAGTACCGGTATCTTCTTCGAGGAACATTCTTCCTCCACCAGCACCACAGCAGAAGCCTTCATCTTTAGTACGTTCTGGCTCTGTTATTTTTATTGTTCCAACACTTTCAAGAACATGACGAGGTTCATCATAAATTTCATTATATCTTCCCAAGTAACATGAATCGTGATAAGTTAATTTATGAACTGAATCGTCCTTTTTTAAAGAAATTTTATTCGTTTTTATTAAGTTATCAATAAACTCTGAATGATGCAAGACCTCAAATTTTCCTCCGAATTGAGGATACTCATTTTTGATTGAATTAAAACAGTGTGGACATGCAGTTACAATCTTTTTTACACCATAATCATTCATCTTTTCAATGTTTTCTTGCATAAGTGTTTGAGCTAAATATTCATTTCCAAGCCTTCTTGCAGTATCACCGTTGCACTTCTCTTCTGTTCCAAGTATTCTGAAATCGACATCTGCTTTTTGCATAATTTTTGCAAATGCTTGCGATACCTTTTGATAACGAGCATCAAATGAACCAGAACATCCAACCCAAAATAAAATTTCTCCATTAGAATCATCAGCTAACGTCTTTATATCCATTCCTTCAGCCCAGTTTGCTCTATCTTGTTGATTAAAGGCCCACGGTGAAAAATTAGTTTCAAGGTTTTTGAAAACTGTATTCATCTCCGAAGGAAATTCAGATTCCATTAAAACAAGATTCTGACGCATATCAACAATTGTGTCAACATGTTCAATAGTAACTGGACATTCGTGCATACAAGCACCACAAGTTGTGCAAGCCCATAATTCTTCTGGTTTAATAAAATCATGAATTAAAGTTTTATCCGTAATTCCTTCTTCTTCAACTCCAGCTATAACTAATGGTCCTTTCTCTTCCATCCGTTTTCTAACATTTACAATTATTTCTCTAGGAGAGAGGGGTTTGCCCGTAATTGCAGCTGGGCAAACTGAGGTACACCTTCCACATTCTGTACATGCATATCCATCAAGTAATTGCTTCCAAGTTAAATCCTCAACATCAGAAACACCAAATTGTTCAGCTTCCTCATCTTCCAAATCTAATGGTTTTAGTACCATTTTCTCATTTGGCAATTTTGCGAAGAACACATTAGGAACAGATGTATAAACATGGAAATGTTTTGAATATGGAAGATAATTCATAAATGAGAAAATCACTAAAATATGCCACCACCAAAATAATTCATAAAAGAATGGTGCATTATTAGCACTACTTGAATAAAATATTGAACTCAACCAGATTGAAACTGGTCGATATTCAAATTCAGCATATTGGAAATTATTCATTGCGATATGCGCTGAGTTTTGACCAAGCATAGTAACAACTACGGTTAAAATCATAAACAAAATAAAGTTCGCATCAAATTGCTCATGCTTCCCTTTTGGTAATCTTTCAATTTTTAGAATGTATCTTCTATAAAATGCAAAACCAATGGCAAGAATTACAAGAATTGCAAAAATGTCATGCGATAGAGAAATTAACAAATTAAATTTGCCTAGAAATTGAAGGCTAAATCCAGAATAAAAACCTTGAATTATTCCTTCCAAAACGGCAAAGGTAAAGAAAATGAATCCCCAAAAAATAAAGAGATGAACTAAACCAGCAGCTGGATCTCTTAATAGTTTTGATTGACCGAAAACAATTTTAATTATATTAAATACCCTCTCATACTTGTTTTCAAAACGGTTCTCTTTTTTTCCAATTTTAAGTAATGAAAGTTTTTGTTTAAGACTATAGAATAGTAATGAGAACGAGCCAACAAAAACAGCAACAAAAATAAAGTTCTTTAATTCCATTGAAGACTTCCCATATTATGAAGTTAGAGTTTTAACTTATTATTAAAATATTCTAATGTAGATTTAAGTACAAAATCGAATTTGTCATTTGTACCTTTAAAAGGATGAACACAACCAAATGTATGCCCAGTATTTTCAACTATCTTAAATTCTGTAGTTTCTTTGTTTGAACAATTAAAAAGCATTTTTGCTTCGTCAATTTTAACCGCCAAATCCTCTGACCCATGCATAATAAGAAGTGGTTTATTTAACTCGCCAATTGCCTTTTCAATATTTAATGAATTCCCTTTATTTACTTCCAAATCTTCAAGAAGAGAAATATTCAATCTCATTTCCTGTTTGGTTCTCATATTCATCACAGAAAAGAATCCTTTTTCACGCCAGTTCTCTTTTTGCCTTTCAGAGTATCTATCGAGGGTAGCAACACTTCCCCAAGTTGAAACAACTTTAACACTCTCCAATTTGGACGCTGTGAGTAAAGCTATTGCCCCGCCTCTGCTATGCCCAATTAAACCAATACTTGGATTATTAACTAAACCAAACTCACCATTCTGATAAGCGCGTACAACATCTTGTAGCTCAGTTATTTCACGAGTAAAAGTGTTATTTGCAAATTTTTCAAGTTCTGTAAATTCAAATCTATTTTCACCAATTCCATTATGTGAAAAATTAAAAGTAATTACAAAATGTCCTTTCTTTGAAAAGTATTCACCTAAGTATGGAGCGTATCCCCAGTCTTTAAACCCCTTAAAACCATGAACTAGAATGATACAGTTTTTTTGAGAGATATCTTGATTTCCAAAAGTTGTAATGGCAATTTTACCACCAAGCGATGATGTAATAGTGTAATTTTGATTCATGTTCTAAAATGCTAATTTCGAACTATAAAGTCAAGATTTCAATTAAAAAGAATCTACTAATCTTAAAGTTTATGGAATATATTATTCACTTATTTTAATTCTCTTTTAAGTTTATTTTCTCCAAAACATTGATATTCTTTTTCCGGCAATTGGACATCAAAGGTTGTTTCAATTTCGTTCCCATTCTTTCTTGAAATAATCCAACGAGCTTTTCCGCCATGAATAAAATTTTCTATCTCCTCTGATTCAAAAACTAATTTTGAATTAGATGAAAGCGAATCAACAAGAATATATTGAATCACAAAGCCCTCTATATGAAATTGTCTAAAAAGAAATACATTCCTTGTAGCATCATAACTAATGAATCCCTTATCGATGTGATGTTCACCTTCTGACTTTTTAGTTGTAGGTACAAATTTAGAATCGTTCAACACTTCTATATACTTGCCCTTCATCACGAACCTAAACTCCGAATTTATTATAGATTTATTATTTCCAAAACCGCTATCTATTCCACTCCATTTACCTATTAGAAAATCAAATTTTCTAAAATTATTTTCTTGAGAAAACATTAGTGTAGAAAATAGTACTATTAGAATAATTACTTTTCTCATATCACTTCCATTAATTCAAATATTTAGCAACTGCTTCTGCGCTTCTTTCTCCATCAATTGCAGCAGAAATAATACCTCCAGCATAGCCCGCACCTTCACCAGATGGAAATAATCCATTAACACCAATGTGCATAAGGGTTTCATTATTTCTTGGAATTCTCACGGGTGAACTTGTTCGAGTTTCGACAGCAAGTATCTGTGCTTCCTCAGTATAGTACCCTTTCATACGTTTATTGAATTGATACAAACTTTTTTGCAGGCGAGAAACTATTCCAATTGGTAATAATTCATGCAACGGACTACTTACAATGCCAGGAATATATGATGTGCTTGGTAAAGTTTGTGATACTTTACTATTTACGAAATCAGTAATTCTTTGAGCAGGAGCTTGTTGATTTCCTCCACCAATTTCAAATGCTAATTTCTCAATTTCTTTTTGGAATTCTAATCCAGCAAATATTCCCTTTTCAGAGTGGTGCTGCCAATCCTCTTCTGTAACTGATACAACCAGTCCGGCATTGGCAAACGGAGAGTTACGCTGTGAAGTTGACATCCCATTAAGAACTAACTCACCAGGTTCAGTTGCAGCTGGGATAATAATTCCACCAGGGCACATGCAGAATGAATATACTCCTCTGTTATCAACCTGGCAAGCAAGACTGTACTCAGCTGCAGGAAGATTTTCACTATGCTTATTTGAGTTATACTGAATAGAATCAATCAATTGTTGCGGATGTTCAATCCTAACACCCATCGCAAAAGACTTTGCTTCTAGTTGAATTTTGTTCTCATCAAGTAAGTAGTAAATATCTCTAGCAGAATGCCCAGTGGCAAGAATCACCGAATCACCAATAAATTCAGTACTATCATTAACTACAACTCCTTTGATAGTTGAATTATCAATAACAAAATCAGTCACTTTACTATCAAAATGAATCTCTCCTCCGTGGCTTAGAATTGTATCACGAATTTGCTGAATTACTTGTGGTAATTTATTTGAACCGATGTGTGGATGTGCGTCAATTAATATATCTTCTTTTGCCCCATGCTCAACAAATAAATTTAAAATTCTTTTTACATCTCCTCTTTTAGTTGAGCGAGTATATAACTTGCCATCACTATATGTTCCAGCACCACCCTCTCCAAAACAGTAGTTTGAGTTCGGATTTACAATTCCATCTTGCTGAATTGCTTTTAAATCGTGTCTACGTTTTTGAACATCAGAACCACGTTCAATAATAATTGGTTTTAAACCTAACTCTAAAAGTTTTAGTGCTGAAAATAATCCTGCTGGACCACTCCCTACTATTATTACCCTTTTATTTTTACTAACATTTTTAAAGTTAAATTTATACTTCTCTTCTTCTGAGAATTCTCCAATAAAAACTTTAACTCTTATTTTATAGCTAGGGTATTTACCTCTAGCATCAATTGAACGACGAAGTACTTGAAGTGAGGTTATATCAGCCTCTTTCACTTCAAGATTTTTTGCAGCAAGTTTTTTATATAAATTTTTATCTTCTAATTTATTTGGAAATATTGATATTTCTGTTTCTTTAATCATTTCGTTCCCTATCTATGGAAAAGTTATAAAATATTTAATATGTTGATTTTATTGCTCCACCATCAACTTGAATTGTTGTTCCAGTTATATACCCCGCTTGCTCTGAAGCTAAATAAACAATCATAGATGCAATCTCTTCGGCACTTGCTAAACGCTTCATTGGAACACTACTTGCCATTTCGGCTAAAACCTTTTCGTGCGAAACACCTGTATTTTTCTCTCTTACTAAAGCCAGCTCGTACAAGCGTGACGTAAGGGTATAACCTGGAGCAACATTATTAACCGTTATATTATATTTACCAACATCATTACTCAGTGTTTTAGCAAACCCAGTAACTGCACTACGAAGAGAGTTAGAGAGCATCAAAGTATCAACAGGTTGCTTTACTGAAAGAGATGTAATATTAATTATTCTCCCCCAATTCTTCACTTTCATTCCTTCAAGGACTTCGCGCGTCATACGTACATTACTTAAGAGAACTTGATCTACAGCCTCCTTCCAATTGGAATCATTTAAATCATCAAATGTTCCAGGAGTTGGACCACCACAATTATTTATGAGAATATCTATTTCACCATAATTACTTTGTGTCATTTTAACAATTTCAGAAATATCTTCTGGAATATTGATATTACAAACTCCCCAAAGAGGTTCGACCCCAGTATTCTGCTTTATATCAGCAGCTGCTTCAATAATATTCATCTGATTGCTAGAGCATATTGTAACTTTGCATCCCTCAGTAATTAATAACTCAGCTACTGCCTTGCCAATACCTTTGCTTGAAGCAGTAACTAGCGCAACTTTATTTTTTAATTCTAAATCCATAGAGCATTCCTTATGATATTTATAATTAAGCTAATAGTTCAATTTGAGTCCATTGAATATTAAATGTGAATAGAAATTTGGTGAATAGAAATATACACAATTGAGTGGAAAATATTTGAAATGGGCAACATTTTATTTTGATGTGCTAGGCATAATAATTAGTGAGTCTAAAGAAGAA
>CBDUTO010000056.1:0-26088 GCA_965370315.1 uncultured Melioribacteraceae bacterium | reverse complement strand
TAAAAATTCTCGTCCAGACTTTATTTTTAATTTGTATGTGCTTATAAAATTTTCGTCAATCTGCATAGTTCTAAGCATTACTGTGCTATGCAACTCTTTCATTTTATAACCTTGCACAGGGAACATATCTCCGGGATAGGATGAAGATAAAGCACAGTTAATAATGTTAGGGTTATCTTTGAAATATATATTTATATCTTCTATATTTTTTAATGTTGTTTTATCATTAATTGGAATAACAAGAATATTTTCTTTATTAAAACCCAAGTCCTTTGTTTTTATGAAATTTAATTGTTCAGAAAAAATAATTATAACTGTTATTAATACTATTGATATTGAAAATTGTACCACCATTAAAGATTTACGTACAATACTTCTATTATCAAAAATTGCAGACGATTTCAATATTTTACTAAGGTTAAAAGAGGAAAGTAATAAAGCCGGATATAATCCTGTTATTATAGCTAAAGTGAAAACAACTAGAGTTAATGCAAATAGTATAATTGGTTGTTTTAAGAAATCTACTGAAAGGCTTATTCCAACAAGGGAATTTAAATAATATGGAATTATTGAGGAAATAATTATTGCTAATATCATTGCAATAAAACAATAAATAAGTGATTCAACAATAAATTGAAAAGTTACTGAAAATTTATCTGCACCTACTACCTTTCTTATCCCAATCTCTTTTATTCTGTTTATGCCCGAAGCAATAGCAAGATTTGTATAATTTATACTAGAAATTAATAAAATAGCTATTGCTATAAGAGCAAATATATAGATGTAAAGAATGTTGCCATTTGTCCCTATTTCAAACTGTAAATCGGAGTGGAGATGTATATCCCCAATGTGTTGTAATACAATATTTTTAATGCTCCCTTTTTTGTCGTTTTCTGACAGAACATTAAAAATATTTTTCTCCAGACTTTTTAAATTTGTTTTTGCATCAAGTAATAAATATGTATAGAAACTAAAGTTTCCCCAAGATTTCTTCATATAATCATTATTTTCATAATAAACATTACTATTCTGTGTAAATAAAACGCTAAAAGAAAAATGTGAGTTCTTAGGTGGATCTTCTACTACAGCTTTTACCTCAAAAGCATTCTCTCTAAATTTTAATTCTTGTCCTAGAGGATTAGTATTTCCAAAATATTTTTCTGAAATAGATTTAGTAATAACTACAGAATTTGGTTCGGAGAGGGAGTTGTGTGTTAAGCCCTTAATTGCTTTAAAAGAAAAAACATTAAAAAATGAAGTATCAACAAAAAACACACCCTTCTCATTAAACTTTTTATCTTTTATAGTTATTAAAGCATCATTTTCTTCGAGAAGAATTTTTGTAAAATTCTTGACTGAGGGATAATTATTTTTTAAATACTTACCGAGTGGAGGTGGACTTATTGCTACTTTAAGTTCTTTTCCCATTAGTTGTGCTTCGGTTGTTATTCTGTAAATTCCATCATAATTTTTGTGGAATTTATCATAACTCATTTCATCGTTGATCCAGGATAGGATAAGAATAAATATTGTAAGAGAAATTGTTAGCCCAACAATATTAATTATTGAGTTAGTTCTATTTTTACTAATATTTCTTAATGCAATTTTAATATAATTTTTTAACATTTAAAGCCCCTATATTTTATTCTATTGTTATTCATTACGCAAGCTATCAACAGGATTTGCAAGTGCTGCTTTTATTGCTTGCCAGCTTACTGTAAGAAGAGCAATAATTAGTGCCAACAAACCCGCAATCAGAAAAATCCACCAACTTAGTTCAATTCTATAAGCAAAATCTTGAAGCCATTTGTTCATTATTAACCAGGCTATCGGCCATGCTATTAAATTTGCATACAACACTCTTTTTGAAAATTCTTTTGATAGCAATGAAATTATATTTGACACTGATGCACCAAGTACTTTGCGCACCCCAATTTCTTTGGTTCGCTTCGATATTGTTAGTGATACCAAGCCTATCAGACCTAAACATGAAATAAAAATGGTAAAGACAGTTGAGTAACCAATTATCTTGAGCCACCGTTTTTCTGCCTTATACTGTTTACCAAGTTTTTCGTCAAGGAAACTAAAGTTAAATGGTACATTGGGAATAACAGTTTGCCATGATTCACGGAGCTGTTCAATTGTTCCCGAAATATTATATTCTTGAATACGAACAAAAACATAATAGATACCATGATAACGACTATCCATACTCATAATCAGAGGTTGGATTTCGTTGCGCAGCTTGTCGATATGAAAATCTTTTACTACTCCAACAATTCTAGGGGGTGGTCCATCTTTTCCAATCTGTAAATCTTCTACTAACTTACCTATTGGATTTATCCAACCCATTTTCTTTACTAACGTTTCGTTCACAATAAGCGAGTTAGTTGTATCTGATGCAAACATTTTTGAAAAATTTCTTCCTTTTAAAAGATGAATGTCGAGAGTGTTTATATATTCATCGTCTACTCTAATAATTCTTGCAGTTACATATTCACCGATATCGTTTTTAATACCACGGCTCTGTGATCCGCTTGTAAAAGAGCGATCACTTCCGCTTGCACTTATTACACGAGCGTATTTTACTGTTTCAGCTTTAAATCGTTCGGCTATTTGCTCACCCGGAACACTTACAACAACTACATGTTCCTTATCATAACCTAAATCTTTTCCTAACATATAATTAAGCTGTTGGTACATTACTCCTATACAAACTATAAATGATATTAGAATTGTGAATTGAATAATTACCAGAAAACGAGTAAATCGATTGTGCCCGCCAATTGTGGTTTGTTCTTTAAGAATGCGAACAGGTTGAAAACGTGATAATACTAAAGCTGGATAACTACCAGCCAGAATTCCAGTTATTAATAAAATTGCTAAGAGGACAAAAAAAGAAGCTAGGTTATCAAAAAACGAAATGTGCAATTGTTTATCTGCAAGGTTATTAAATTCTGGCAAAAATAGTTCTGCTATAACAAATCCGATAATTAATGCGCAAAATACGAGTAACAATGCTTCGCCCCAGAATTGATATACCAGTTGCCAGCGATGTGCGCCAAGCACTTTACGTATTCCAACCTCAGTAGAACGTCCAGAAGAACGTGCCAAAGATAGCATCATAAAATTGATACAAGCAATTAACAGAATTAGAAAAGAAGTACCCGCAAGTATAAATGTATTAAGTGCATTTCCATGTGCTGTATAATGAGAAATTATATCTCGGTTCAGGTAAATGTCTTTTAAGGGTTGTAGTAAAAAAATATAGTAATTTTTCATGTTATGTTCTTCAAATCGAGCATTTCGTTTTTCTAGTAATGGAGCCATCTCATTTTCCAAAAAGGGCTGCAATGAAGTTTCAACTACGCCCTTTTCCACACCATCGGCTAATTGAACATAAACTAAGGTTGTGCCAGCCCAATTGCGAGAGACCATGCCACACTGATGAAGTTCCAATGGCATTAGAACTTCAAACTGTAAACTTGAGGTTTGCGGCAAATCTTTTAGAATGCCAGTTATTATAAAATCTTTTTCACCACACTTATTTGCGGACAATACTTTTCCAAGAATATCTGAATAATTTCCTTTTAAATCTCCAAAAATTCGCTGTGCCAGTGATTCAGATATAACAACATTATTTATTTGACTTAAAGCTGTATTTATGTCACCAGCTAAAAGTGGGAATGAAAATATTTGTAAAAAATCGTTATCAACCGATGCAAAGCCAGCACCAAATTGTTCTTTTCCATATTTTACTTTAGAATAGTATTTTACATAACCGCTTGCGCGTTCAATTCCCAATACACCTTCTTTTACTGATTTTGATATATCCGCTTGGAAAAGAGTATTCTTCGTGATACCTTTTTCGGATGATTCTTTAATTACTAGCCGAAAAATTTTATCAGCATTTTCATGATACCTGTCATGCTGCCATTCATTTTGAGCAAATAGAAAAAGCAAAATACAGCAAGCCATCCCAATTGCAAGTCCAAAAATATTAATAAAGGAAAATCCCCTTTGTTTTAGAATGTTTCTAAAAGCAATTTTAAAATAATTTTTAAACATATTCATCTCTAAGAATAATTAATTGAAATATTATTTATTCACTCCTCAAACTATCTACCGGGTTTGCAAGAGCTGCTTTAACTGCTTGATAACTAACCGTAAACAACGCAATTACCAACGCTAAAATTCCAGAAATAATAAATGGGTAAATTGTTATTTCAATACGATAGGCAAAATCTTGAAGCCATTTGTTCATAAAGTACCAAGCAATGGGCCAAGCGATGATATTAGCTATTAATGCCCATTTAATAAAGTCTTTGGAAAGTAACATTACAATTTTGGAATTAGAGGCTCCTAAAACTTTGCGAATTCCTATTTCTTTTGTTCGGTTTACAGCTACAAAGGTTATTAAAGCAAATAAACCAAGGCAAGAAATAAAAATTGCCAAGAGACTGAATCCTGTAAAAATTTTACTTAGCCTTTGTTCAAAACCATATTTCTGCTCAATAGTTTTATCTAAAAAATGGTATTCAAAGGGGAGACCAGTATTATACTTCTGCCAAATTGATTTTACATTTGATAATACCTTTGATATATCATTTCCTGAAAATTTTATAATTATTGAGCCTGATGTATAATCTAAATATCCATAACGTTCTAAAGGTATTGGCATAAAAACTAAAGGTTCAATCTGATGATGGAGAGACTTAAAATGAGAATCATTTACAACTCCAATAATTTCACCTTCCTTACCAAAAGTTTTAATTGTTTTGCCAACAGGAGAGTTGATTCCTAAATATTTAACTGCAGCTTCATTGAGAAGGAAAGTATTGTTATCTGTGGTTAACTTTTCAGAAAACAATCGTCCGGCTGTTGATTTAATATTCATTGTGCCAAAATAATCTGGTGTTACTTGCATAATTCTAAGAATAATATTTTCTTCTTTGTGCTGTTGCCATGTAACAAAACTGCCACTGAGATTTTCTAAAGGAGGACCTTCACTCATTGAAACATTTTCAATACTTGGATATTGTAAAAATTGATTTTTAGTGCTTTCAAATTTTTCTGCTAATTCGCCTTTTGCTGGTATGTAAATAACATTGTTTTTATCGAAGCCTAATTTTTTATTTTGAATAAAAGATAGTTGGTTATTAACTAATATTGTGCTGATAATTAAAAGGATTGATATGCAAAACTGGAAAATAACCAAAGCACTTTTTAATGAAATGCCACTCTTTTTACCGGAAAATTTATTCTTTAATATTCTTTGAGGAGTGAAAGAAGATAAATAGAACGCAGGGTAACTACCGCCAATAAGTGCAGTTAAAATTACAATAGCAGAAAAAACAGTTAGAAAAGTTAAACCAAGTGATAATCCCTTCCCTGTGAAGTGGTTAAAATAGGGTAAGGTAATTTTTAAAAGTATGAAAGAAAGAAAAGCGGCTATAAAAGTTAGAATAGAAAACTCACCCATAAACTGCATAATCAAATTTTTCCTATCAGAACCGAGGACTTTACGAATACCAATTTCTTTGGAACGTGAAATGGAGTTTGCAATTGAAATATTAACAAAATTGATACACGCGATTAAGAGAATTCCTAAGGCAATAATAGAGAAAATACTAATGTACTTTCTATCGCTGGTTAAAGCTTCGCTATTTGATATATTTGGATTAAGATAGATATCCGCTAAGGGTTGCAAGGTAGTGTAATAATGAATTTTTTCAAATTTTTTGTTTTTATTAAGAAGGTTTTCAATTTTTTTTGCAACAACATTAGAATTAGCGTTATCGTTTATCATAATGTAAGTTTCATAAAGATAATTCGTCCAGCTATAGCCGGCTTTCCAGTATTTTTCAGATCGCATATGTGAATGTAAAACTTCCATCTGCATATGAGAATTGGCTGGCATATTTTCAATAACAGCACTTACTCTATATTCAGTTCCCTTAGTACTTAAAAGTATTTTCCCAATAGGGTTTTCTTTACCAAAATACTTTTCTGCAATTCTTTTGGAAATAACTATATCATTTGGGTTTATAAAAGGGTTTGCAGAATTTCCTTTCACAATGTTAAATGAGAACATTTTAAAAAAATCAGAATCAACATTAAAAACTTTATCCTCATAAAAACCAGTTTCTATATACTTAAAAGGGGTTCTGAAGTATTTGTTATTTCGGGTAACATATTTTACTTCTGGTATTTCATTCTTAATGGCTTCGGCAAGTTTACCTGGTGTAACTGCGAAAGTCCTATCTATATTTATACCCTTTGCATTAACTAAAACTCTGTAAATCTGATTTTTATTATTATGAAAATCATCAAAATTCAGTTCATCAGTTACCCATAAAAACATTAAAGCTGTGCAGGCAAATCCTATTGCCAAACCTGATATATTAATTAGAGAAAAGATTTTTTCTCTAAACAAATGCCTTAGCGCTATCTTAAAATAATTTTTTAACATTATATATTATTCCTTATACTTATTCACTTCTTAAACTATCTGCAGGATTTGCAAGAGCTGCTTTAACTCCTTGATAACCAACGGTGAGTAATGCGAATAGTAAAGCCGATATTCCCGCCAAGAGGAAAGGCCAGGCAGTTAAATCAATTCTATATGCAAAATTTTGCAACCATTTATTCATAAAATAATAAGCTAATGGCCAAGCAATTAGATTAGCAACAAGCACCCATTTTACAAATTCTTTAGTGAGTAGCAGCAATATACCTGAGCCTGAAGCTCCAAGAATTTTTCTAATTCCAATTTCTTTTTTTCTTTGTTCCACTGTAAAGGATGCAAGCCCGAACAGACCAAGGCAAGAAATAAAAATGCCCAGAAATGTGAAATATTTAAATATTCTTCCAATCCTTTCTTCAACTCTATATTGTCTTTCTATCGATTCACTAAGAAAACGTAGATTGAATTCATATTCGGGATAGAATTCTTTGTACTTTTGTGTAATAAAATCTCTTGTCTCGGAAACATTATTTGAATTTATTCTAAAACAAGCTGTTGCGAACCAATTTGGGTTTATGAACATAGCCATTGGTAAGACTGGTTTATGAAGTGATTGGTAATTGTAATTTTCTAACACACCAATGATTATCCCTTTCCTGCCAGAGATATTGAGTTCTTTTCCTAATGGGGCTTCCATTTCCATTGCATCAATTGCAGCTTGATTTATCACATACGCATCAGTAACATCACTTCTGTGTTCCTTTGAAAAGAATCTCCCTTTTGCTAATTTCAATTTAAAAGTTTTCATGTAGTCATATTCAACAGCAGTTTGAACCATTCTAGTTTGTTGATTGGTTTGTCCTTCCCATGAAACAGAACCTAGTCCAGCGTTCGAATCCCAGTAATAAGGGGCACAATTTGTTAAAGTGGTGTTAAGAATATTGGGATTTTCAAGTAATTGATTTTTTATCACATCATAATTTTCATAGAACCTATTATCAACACTCATATGAAGGATGTTGTCCTTTTCAATTCCAAGGTCTTTACTCTTTAGTAAATTTATCTGGCTTAGAATTACAAGAGACCCAATTATTAGAAAGATAGAAATTGAAAACTGTGTAATAACAAGTACCTTTCTGAATGATGAGCTTTTTGCGCCAGTCCTGATAGAACCCTTCAGAACTTTTAGAGGTTGAAAGTGAGAAAGGTAAAGAGCTGGATAGCTCCCAGCTATGATACCGGTCAGGATTGTGATTCCAATTATTCCTAAAATCATATTTCCGTCACTAAGAAAATATAAAGTGAATTCTTTATTTGTAAGGCTGTTAAAAACCGGGAGGAACAGTGAAGCTAAAATAACACCAAGTAACATTGATAAAAAAGTTATAACAATTGATTCAATGAAAAATTGTTTTATCAAATCTGATTTTTTTGCACCGGCAGTTTTTCTAATTCCAACTTCAAGTGCTCTGTTTGCAGATCGTGCGGTAGTAAGGTTCATAAAATTGATACATGCTATTAATAAAATAAAAATAGCCAGAGCAGAGAATAAATAAACATAAGTAATCAATCCACCTTCACTTGGGAAATTATAAAGATGTAATCTTGTAATAGGTTGGAGAGAGAATGAACGCTTATCCCGAACTCTATGTTTTTCAACAACATCCGATACTTTCGCATTGATGCTTTTATTTGAAACGTTATTATGAAGCTGAACGAAAGTTTGTATTGAGTTGTATGACCATGTATTCAGATTTCTGTTCATTTGTTTAGAAAGCATTAAGGGTACTAAGTACTTAAAATTGAAATGAGAATTTAATGGATAATCCTTCATTACACCTGTTACTTTCAAATCATAATCGACATTCCAATTGATTATTTTACCCAGGGGGTCCTCATCACCAAAATATTTTTTTGCCACTGTTTCTGATAATATTATGGAATGTGGATCACTTAATGCATTTTCGGGGTCACCTTTTATGAACGGAAGTGTGAACATCGAAAGAAAATCACGATCTACAAGGTAGCCACCATCCTGATTTGCTTTAATCTCACCATACTTAATAATGGTGTTCATATCCCAAGTACAGCGTGATGCATATTTAATTTCAGGGTATTCACCTTTCAGATATTCACTCAATGCGGTTGGCGTAGTAGTGCTTCCATTACTGAAAGAAGCTATATATAGATTATCCGCGTTTTCATGAAAGCGATCATAACTTAATTCATCTTGAACCCATTGAAATATTAAAATTGTACATGCAATGCCTAATGCCAAACCACCCATATTTATAAAAGTATAAACCTTGCTTTTTCTTAAGTTTCTGATAGCAATTACAAAATAATTTTTTAACATTTTTTATTCCTCAATCCAACCATCATTTAGTTTAATTATTCTATTTCCGTACTTTGCATTTTCCTTTGAGTGTGTAACTTGAATTATTGTAGTTCCTTCTTTATTTAGTTCTTTAAGGAGCTCCATAATTTCTTGGCCTTGATCAGAATGAAGATTTCCCGTTGGTTCATCTGCAAGCAACAACTTTGGTTTAGCAATAATAGCTCGTGCAATTCCAACCAACTGTTGCTGACCACCAGATAGCTGGTTTGGGAAAAGATCTTTTTTTGCAACTATATTAAATCTGTCTAAAATTTCTGCAACCATACCTTTTCTTTCAGACGCTTTCACTTTTTGATAAAGAAGAGGCATATCCAAATTTTCGTAAACTGTTAATTCATCAATTAGATGGTACTGCTGAAAGACAAAACCAATATGAGATTTATGAAGTTCGGTTAATTTTTTCTCGCTTATTTTTTCAACGGGATTATCATAAAAATTATATTCACCATTTGAGGGTGTATCGAGCATTCCAAGAATATGAAGCAAAGTAGATTTACCTGCGCCGGATGGTCCCATAATGGAAAGGAATTCCCCCTCATTTACTTCAAGATTTATGTCACGCAATACGTATGTTTTAATAAATTTGTTTGAGTAGTACTTTTCTATGTTCTTTAATTGAATCATTTTTTCTCCGTTTAGCAATAAGCTATTTGTGGTTAGCTATTAGCTTCAGGCTGGTGGCTAATAGCTTGAAGCATTAGTTGCTAGTTTTTAATTTTTTATGTAATCCGACTAACATTTTTTTGATTTCATTTATTTGAATATCCAGAACGTTGTGTTGTTTTTGTGTAATGTATTTTAAGTCTTGTGATAAAATGAATTGATATTCTAATTCGTTTGCGCTTCCCATTGAATATACAATGAATCTGGCAAAATCTGCATCCGTATATCTTCCACACCCTTCTGCGATATTTGTAGCGATAGAGCTTGCGGAGCGTCTCATTTGACTTACAAGACCAAATATCTCTTCTTTAGGATACTCTTTCGTAATTATATATGTTTCAAGAGTCAATGAATGTGCTTTTGCCCAAACTTTCATATTCTTAAAATTCTTCATTTATCTAGCTTCCCTTTATTATTGAAATACAACTCGCAAACAGCTAATAGCTTATTGCTAACCGCTAAGTTACACGTGAAATTTTTCGAGATAGTTTTCGGTTAATATTTGTCCATCGAAGAGATTCATTACTCGAGTTCCATAGTCTGCATAAGTTGGGGAGTGAGTAACCATAATAATAGTTGATCCAGCCTCATTTAAATCTAAAAGCATTTTCATCACTTCGTTACCGTGAGAAGAATCAAGATTTCCAGTAGGCTCATCTGCAAGAATAATTTTTGGATCGGCTATGATAGCTCTTGCAACTGCTACGCGTTGTTGCTGTCCACCAGATAGTTGTTGTGGAAAATGTTTTTCACGATGCATAATATTCATTCTTTCCAATGCTGCGTGAACTTTAATTTTTCTTTCATTTGCTGGAGTTCCTAAATAGAGAAGGGGTAATTCAACATTTTCAAAAACAGTTAGTTCATCAATTAGATTAAAGCTTTGAAAAACAAATCCTATATTTGATTTTCTCAACATTGCTCTTTGTCTCTCTGTGTATTTCGAAACTTCATGTCCCATAAAATGGTATTCCCCTCCAGTGGGATTATCCAACAGCCCAAGGATATTTAGCAATGTTGATTTTCCACAACCTGATGGCCCCATGATTGAAAGGAATTCACCCTCTTTAATTTCAAAACTAACTTTATCAAGAGCAGTAGTTTCAACTTCTTCAGTTGTAAAAATCTTTGAAAGTTCAACTGTTTTAATCATTATTTCATCTCCTATAAATATTTGTTTTCATGTGTTTAAATTTCCAATTGTCAGTGCGAGAGGTCCTTTTTTGGACGACAGCTTGTCCCGATTCATTTTATCGGGATGGCAATCTACAGCAGATTGCTTCATCCCAAAGAAAGGGATTCGCAATGACAGTTACCTTATAATCATTTCCATGTTGATAACAGTTTCTCATGCTCATTTCTCTAATTTAATATTAGTTTATCAACTTCTCTATATGTATCGTAGGATGAGGTAATAACCTTTTCACCAATTTTTAATCCTTCTATAATTTCTACATTTTGTGTGTTAGATCTGCCAAGACTTATTTTTCTTCTTATTGCAGATTTTTCATCCTCATCAAGAACAAATATCCATTGCCCACCAGTTGTTTGGTAGAATCCGCCCATTTCTACATATAGAATTTCTTGTGGCTCACTTAACTCAAGACGAATATGAAGAGTTTGTCCTCTTCGCAATCCTTTTGGTTGTTCGCTATTAAAAATCATATCAACTTCAAATCTGCCAGAACTCACTTCTGGAAAAACAGTTTTTATCACCATTGTATAAGTCTTGTTATCAAATGAAAAAGTTCCCTTCTGTCCAGTAACAACTCTTGAAATATAATGTTGGTCTATTGGAACACGAGCTCTATATTTTTCAATATTATCAATTTGTCCAAGATTTTCACCTTTAGAAATTGATTGTCCAATTTCAGTATTAAGCGATGTTAGCTGCCCTTTTATTGGTGCTCTAACAGTTAGGTTTTCCATCTGTGCACTTGTCATCTCCAGTTGTTTTTGCATTTTGGAAACATTTTGTTCAAGATTGACAATTTGGATAATTCTAAAGAGCGAATCTTTTCGATTATTTTCCAACGTTAAAGTTCTTGAGTTCAATAAATACTGGTAACTGTCTTTGCCATCTTCAAACTCTATTTGTGATATTAGCTGTTTTTCGAATAGTTTTTTATTGTTTTGGAATGATCGTTTCTCTTTCCGAATTTGATACTCGATGTTCAATATTTGCATTTGTAGGTTTAATCTGTTTTGCTCCATACTTAAACGTGCCATTCGCAAACTATTCATTGTACTAAAAACATTTGCCTCGCTGAACATAATTGAAAGAGCTACACTTGGATTTTCTAATCTAATTATAGGATCACCAACTTCTAGAAATGCGCCTTGTTCGGCAAATTTTTCAACCACCCTTCCACCTTCAGCAACATCAAGATAAAATGTTTCAATTGGTTGAACTGTTCCGGTAACTGGGATGAAATCTTGAAAGGGTCCAAATTCTACTGTCGAAATTGAAATTCTTTCCCTATTAACATTATACTTTGAGCTGTGATCGCCCCAGATTATATAAAATAAAATTGTTGAAATAAAAACTGCTCCACCAAGAAGTGATAAAACTCTTTTCAAAGGCCATTTTTTCTTTTTAATTTTTTTATCCATAAAGCTGTTTTTCCAAATCATTAAATAAAATCGGCTAAGGTCTAACTATGACAGCATTATTTATTTGTTGTTTTATCAAAAAACAAATAATGCTGTCATTTCGAACCCCGATGTAGTTTCTCGGGTGTGAGAAATCTCGTGAATAGTAGAAGATTTCTCAATCGTTATAAAACAGCTCATTTCGAAATGACATTGAAATTTATACTACAAATATTACGGAGTATAATTTGCTGTCTTAATTAGAACTCAGCCATAAAATCTAATGCTGTAGACCAAAAACTGTGCCGAGATAGATATATCCTTTTATTAAGATTTAGAAGAATTCCTATTTTGATATTGTAAAAACTGTCCGCTTTCGTTACATTAGTGTACGAAAACGAACATGTGATCTCTATATTTATATGCTAACTATTCATCATTTTTCAATAGACATTCCATACATCTTTTAAGATGTTGCTGTCATTTCCGAATGCTTTAATCGGAAATCTACTGAATATCGAAAGATTCCCACTAAGATCATGTGGGAATGACATGACTAAGAACAAAGTATAATTGCAGTAGTAGCCGCTAAAATTGGCATGGAATAAATTTTGTTATCTATAACTATTTATTAGACGGATTTATTTATGAAAAGAATTTGTGAAAGGGTTTTAATAGTTGATGACAATGAAGATGTGCTATTAGCTGCGAAGCTCCTTTTAAAATCTTACGTTAAAACAATTCATACTGAGCAAAACCCCGAGTTAATTCCACAATTAATTAATAGTGAAAACTACGATGTAATTTTTCTTGATATGAATTTTACTCAAGATATTACGAGTGGGCAAGAGGGGATATATTGGTTAAAAGAAATTATAAAAATAGATCCAAGTGCTGTGGTTATTTTAATAACCGCCTATGGCGATGTGGAAACAGCAGTAAAAACAATTAAAGAAGGTGCAACCGATTTTATTCTCAAGCCATGGCAAAATGAAAAATTTATTGCAACATTTGCAGCCGCTGTAAAATTAAGAGAATCGCGAAATGAATTAAATTTAATTCGCTCAAGACAAAAACACCTGAGTGCAGACCTGGACACAAAATTTCATGAAATTATTGGAACCTCTTCTCCAATGAGAGAGGTTTTTGCAACGATAGAAAAGGTAGCCAGAACAGATGCTAATGTTTTAATCCTCGGTGAAAATGGAACTGGAAAAGAACTGGTAGCGCGTGCTATTCATCGTCAATCGCAAAGAGCAGATGATGTTTTCATCAATGTTGATATGGGTGCAATCTCATCTTCATTATTTGAAAGTGAATTATTTGGTCACACTAAAGGAGCTTTTACAGATGCCAAAGAAAATCGTGCTGGAAGATTTGAAACTGCTTCTGGTGGAACAATATTTCTTGATGAAATTAGCAATCTCTCTATGGGACTTCAAGTAAAATTGCTCTCGGTACTTCAGAACAGATCTATCTCAAGAGTTGGCTCAAACAAAGTAATTCCAATAGATATTAGATTAGTCTGTGCTTCAAATCGGGATTTAAATCAGATGATAAATGAAAACATCTTTCGTCAGGATTTAATGTATAGAATTAATACTGTGGAAATCCACATACCTCCATTGCGCGATAGATCTGAGGATATTCCATTGCTTGCAGAATACTTTTTGGAAATCTATAAACGTAAATATAACAAACCCCAATTGACTATTGGGGAAACTGCTGTTAAAAAAATATTACATCATTCTTGGCCAGGCAATGTTAGGGAATTAGAACATTCGATAGAACGGTGTGTGATTTTAAGTGAATCTGATATACTGCAACCTCACGATTTTTTCTTCTCGGCAAACGAAAAAACAAACAATGAGAAAGTAACATTTGATAATTATAATTTAGAGGAAATTGAAAGAGAAGTAATTAGAGAAGTAATCAAAAAGAATAAAGGTAATATTACAAAAGCAGCTAATGATTTAGGTTTAACTCGAACATCGCTATACAGGCGTATGGAAAAATTTGGTTTGTAATATGAAAAATTTTCGATTTAAAAGCATAATTCAAATAGTTCTTTTAACAACATACATTTCTCTTTTTTTCTTTTTCCTTTTTGCCGACCAATTATTAATTTCGTTATTAGTATTCCCTCTGATAATTTATCAAATATATTCATTGTTTAAGCTTGTGGATACTACAAATAGAGAACTTTCACAATTTTTGCTTGGCATTGTTCACTCCGATTTCTCACAATCCTTTTACCGAAAATCTTATGATAAATCATTCAATGAGCTCCACTCAACATTTAATGAAATTATTGATAAGTTCCAAAAAATACGTATTGACAAAGAAGAGCATTACCAATATTTACTAACGGTTATGCAACATGTTGGAATTGGGTTAATTGCTATAAAGGAGAATGGAGATGTTGATTTTATAAATGAATCGGCAAAAAAGTTTCTTAAAATTAAATACTTAAATAAAGTAAAATCACTAAATAAACTTGGCAATAATTTTGGTGATATGCTGCTCAATGCTAATAATGGTGAGCGAAAAATTGTTGAATTGAATTTTGATTTTGATTCTGTTCAAATGATTGTTTCTGCAAAGGAGTTCAAGCTAAGAACCGAGTGGTATAAATTGATATCTCTTCAAGATATTAAAGGGGAACTTGAAGAGAATGAGATGGAGGCTTGGCAAAAGTTAATTGGAGTTTTAACTCACGAAATAATGAATTCCATTACTCCTATATCTTCACTGGCTGGAACTGTTACAAAAATGTTAGATGATTCATCAGAAATTAAAGAGCAACAAGATGAGGAATCACTTGCGGATATTAAGAGTGCTGTTTCAACTATACAGAGACGTAGTGAAGGACTAATCAATTTTGTTGATAAATATAGAAGCCTAACAAAAATTCCAAAACCAAATTTTCAACCATTTAAAATCAATATACTCTTTAGTAGATTAAGTCAATTATTGGAGAAAAAGTTTTCAGAAAATGGAATTACTTTTTCAGTTAACATTATACCCGAGGAGCTTATAATTACTGCTGATGTTGATTTGTTGGAACAAGTTTTGATTAATCTACTTATTAACTCAATTCATGCAACAAGCACTACAGACGAACCAACAATAGACTTAACAGCATTTAAAGATATTTCTGGAAGAACCAGCATACATATTAAAGATAATGGAAAAGGAATAAGTAAAGAGGTGCAAGAAAAAATATTTATCCCATTTTTTAGTACTAAACAGAGTGGTTCTGGAATTGGTTTAAGTCTATCACGACAAATTATACGTGCTCACAAAGGAAGCATTAAAGTCTCTTCTAAACTAAATAGCGGAACTACATTTACAATACGATTATAACTTTTCATTTTCTTTTCGCTAAAATCTACATTTTTAAAATACAAATCCCATCAATTTCTCAACAGAATAAAGAACGAATGAAATGTATTTATTAGAATGAGAATTCAATTCTGTACCATTCTTTCTATTTAGGTTTTTCTAACGAGTGCTACCTCTACTAGTTTTTAGATTTTTAATAAGTGTTTCATGTTTTCGCCAAGTATTAAATCCTTTTCCTCAGCTGAAATATCAAGAATTTTAATCCTCTCTAAATTTCTCTGTAAATTATTTTTCCCATATGGTGTGTCAGTTCCAAATGTAATATTTGTTGCCCCTACAAATAAAATTGCATCCATGAATCTTTTAGTCGATGTGAGTTGTATTGTCGATGTGTCAAAATATAGATTTTCATCTTTGTAGTTATGTTCTATAAATATTTCTAATCCAAATAAATGGGCAATAATTATTTTTAACTTTGGATGCTCCTTTTTGTATCTAATAAGTTGTTTCACATCTTCATCGGAGTACAAATGAATAAACAAGGGTAAGTCCTTTTTTTCTGTCCACTCAGCAACCATTTTGAAAAAATCTGAATTAATAGAATAATTATCCCAACACTGGTGAAGTTTTACGCCCTTAAAATTCCATTCTTTAAATTTTTCATTTAAATATTCAGTAGGATTTTTCATTTGCTGAGTAATCCAAACGAACTGAATCACTCTTCCATTTGTTCTGTGGGTTAAATTATATACATGCTCATTTCCTTTTGGGATTTGCTTAACAGTCCCCATAATTCCAATTATAAATTTGGTTAACAGATTTGTAATTTTTACAACATTATGTTTAGGAAACAGTCTTGCTAAATTTGGTAAAAAGTAGTTTTTCGAACTTTCTAATTCCCCAGGGACAAGTATTACTTTATTCACTCCAGATTTATCCAGATTGTCAATAATACTTTTAGATTCAAGAAAGTCGCCAGAAGCATGTGCATGTCCATCTATGATCATTCTTACTCCAATTTAGTTTTTATACTTATTTGCACCACACACAATGGTTCGTGTAGGAATAGTAGCTAACTGCAATCCTTGGATTTTCTGTAATTTCGGCTCTTATTCATCTACATTGTATGTACTGCTTTATCATTTCACCATACTTTTTTCTTTTAATCGATCAATAATTTTTGCACTTACCCACATAACGTCCTCGTTTCCACTGGCTACCCAGCGTGTGAAAAACAGATACTTACCATCAGGTGAAAACGTTGGGGAACCATGTTCAATTGTACTATTAGTCGAGATAATTCCAGGAGCGAAAACTACAAGTGTTGCTCCAGGAGGAGTTTGACCAAGATAATCTCCTTTTAGGTTTGTGAATTGCTGTCCAAATGAAAATTTGACAATTAGAAACAGAATAATTAGTAGTAATCCTTTTTCATAAACATTAGTCCTTTTTTATATTCTTAATATTTTTTGCTTTTAATTCACTTGTTAATGGTTTTGGCTATTCTCTTACTTACTCAACATTAGAACTAATTTTTACATTCGGTTCAAGATCTCCACCTTCCCATTCAAAAGCACCTAACTGTGAACCTCCACCATAAATACAATTAAACTCTTTTTTTGGATAAAGACTTGAATCATCATCATAAATAATCAGGTGATGTGGAGTGCAATTTCCAAAATAGAAATACTTAAGTCTGTCATCTTCATTATTGATAAGTCTAACACCAAAGGTTGCATCTACAGGAATCCAACCATATGGTTCAAAATATACTTGAGCCCAGGTATGTTGTGCATGAGCTCCTTCAGGGCGAATTAACCATCCTCCTTGACTTCTTGCAGGTATTTTATTTAGTCGGCAAAGGGAAATAAATATGTTGGATTTTGCACCACAATCCCCACGCTTATATTTCGCTGTATATTCCGCATAATTTCCCATTACAGCTTTAGGGTTAGTCCAATTTATATTTTTACAAATCCACTCATATATTTTCTTTGCTTTCAGATAATTGTTCGTTTCATTACCAATTATATTTTGAGATAATTTTTTCAAATATGGTGTAAATTTTCTTTGCTCTGTTTCGGTAGTGTACTTTTGATAATCATGACCTGAAGTATTGTAAGGTTTAATCTCACTGGGGTTTACAATATTGTAATAGCTTTTAGATTCATACTCATAAATGAACTGACACACAAAGGTAGGATCGTTAATTGATGCAGGTCTTTCCATTGGACTTATCCAAGTCTGCGATGGGTTTGAGATATACTTTTCCCATTCAGCATCTGAATTATACGATTTATCTATCACCTTTTCGAAATAGATCATTGATTTTAAATTATCTTTTTTCGGAAATATTATATCGCTAATACTTGAGTGAACTACTTTGATATTCGATTGAAACTTATTATCTCTAACGTACGGAATCCAAGCTCTTAGCAATGATTTATCATCTAAATGTCCAATTTCTTGAAAATAACTAAACGCAACATTAATTTTTTTTGATAATATTGAATCTCTATCAAACCAAGCAATTGTTTCAAGCGGATATATGGAAGCATCATAAGTGTCATTATTAGTAATATTTGCACGTTTAGCAGCCTCTTTGTTAACTTTAAAGAGATTAAAGATACAGAGCTTATAATATTTGTTTTCACCATCAATCAGGTAGTATTCAAGACTGTAGTCTTTAGTCCAATTATCCATATCAAGTTCTGATAAATCAGTAATTTTCATTTTTAACTTTTTATATACTTCAGCATAAGTTAAAATATATTCTCTTTTTACTGCTAACAAATCATTTAATTTTGCTTGCAATTTATTAGTTTCATTAATTGACAATGTTGCTTTTTTCTGTAGTTGCAATTCAATTATTTTAATGGCTTCTGAGAATTCACCATTATGAATTAATTGGTCTAAATTCTTAGTTTCAGTACTACATGAAATTAATATCAGTATCACGCCGATTAAAATTATTATTTTTCTCATCACAATTGCTTTTCTTTGCATAATATTAATCTTTAGAATTGTTTGTAATAAACTCACCTTCATAAACTGCAGTATAGGAATCCCAATTCGGATTACCACCAACAGTTCCGCCAATTACATAGATTTTATTTCCAATTGAGGCACAACCAAAAAATACATTCTTTGCCGGCAAAGGAGTTGTTTCTATCCATTGATCAGATTTTGGCTTATAAATAAGTACCTTTTTTGAACAGTCATCTTGACCATTTATCAATGCTTGACCACCTAAAACAATGATTTTATTATTCACAACAACAACTCCCGGTTTAAATAACATGAAAGGCAAATCGTTTTTTTGCACCCAACTATCTGAGTTTACATTATAAGTTTCGACAGTCCATATATCTCCATAAATATTTTCCTTAGTGCCTGCACCGCCAATTACATAGATTAGAGAATCTAAGGTTACAACTGCAGCATTATTTCTTAAAGAAGGAATAGATGCTTTCTCAGTCCAAGTGTTTGTAACTACATTAAAAACTTCAGTTTTTTTAGAAATATTTTTCCATGAAGTGAGTCCACCACTTATATAAATATCATCTCCGTAAACACCACAATCAATATGTTGTCGGCCTGTTGGCATAGGGCTTCGTAATTTCCATGCGTTTGTTTCAGGTGTGTATTCATAATTCACATTCAAAAAAAGGTCACCTCCAATGGCATAGATTTTCCCTTTTACTGCCGCTAAGGCAAGGTTCATCATTGGCACAGGTAAATCAGCTAATTTTATCCACAGATTCTTTTGGGGATTGAATTTGTAAAAAAATGAGGTTCTTGAAGTGTCATTTCTTCCTGTTACAAAATATATCTCATTGTTCAGGCTAACAGCTTCACCACTATAATAACCTTCTGGAAGAGAAGCTAGTTTTTTCCATTCAATAGTTTGAGCATAAGTTGAGCATATAGCTGTGAACAATATCATTGTGATAATAAATTCTTTCATTTTACTTTTCCTCTTATCTTTTTAGTTGTGATTCAAATTAAATTCTTCTATTCCACTCATAACAGTCTGTTCCCCAACTCTTCCAGTAGCATCTCTAGCATGGAATATTTTCATGCCGTAGAAGCCGGATATTTACTCCGCAATTCTAGTAAGACGAAACCCATTAATGAGGCTCGAGGTGCTCGGATCATAGTCATAGCGATTTGAAACACGGCAGTTATAGGCATCGTAACCCCAATTGCCTCCACGCCTGATTCGTTCAATACCTGATTCAGAACCCGATGGATTTGTTTGAGCATTTGGAGAATAGTCACCATACCAATCCCAACACCATTCCCATAAATTACCACTCATATCATAAATTCCTAACTGATTCGGTAATTTTGTACCAACCTCGTGAGTAGTCGGACCTGAATTTGAATCAAACCAGGCATAATCATCTAAACTATCTGTTGTTCCACTGTATTTATAATTATCAATGTGATTTACTCCACCCCTTGCAGCATATTCCCACTCGGCTTCGGTTGGAAGTCTATAACCATTTTTACTGTAATCCCAACTTACATCAGCACCATTAATTGTATAGCAGGTATCTAATCCTTGTAAATTGCTCAACGCATTACAATACTCTACTGCTGAATACCAAGAAACATAATAAACAGGATGATTTGGTCCTACTCCAAAATCATGAGATGGATTAGATCCCATTACGCTTTCCCAATCCTCTTGTGTAACTTCAAATTTACCGATATAAAAATCAGAGACAGTTACATCGTGCAGTGGTAATTCATCACTCTCACCATCACCAATATGATCGCCCATTTGGAAAGTACCACCTTGAACAAAAATCATTTCTCCAGATTCAATCGTAACTGAGATTACATCTGTTGATGTTTCATTTTCGTTTGTATCAATTGCTTTTAAATACAAATTAACAGTACCGGATAATCCGATTGTGTTCCAACTGTAGGAATATGGTGATGAAGTATCCTCATATTGTTGCTGTTCGTCAATATAGAAAATCACTTTCTTCACTGCTTCATTGTCAGTTGCTTCGGCTGTTATTAGTATTTCCTCGGCTTGAGGTAATACTAAATCATTGGTCGGATAAGTTAATTGAATTTCAGGGACTGTTGAGTCATTCGGTCCGGTTGAATCATCGCTGCAACTTATCATTATAAGTGAAAATGGAATAACAATTATTGCAAAAAATATTACTGTTTTTTTTTTCATTTTATCATCTTTTATTTTGTTAGATTTTTTTCTCTTAATTCATTAATAATTTCTGCACTCACCCACATAATATCTTCATTCCCAGGAGCGACCCATCGTGTGAAAAATAGATACTTACCATCAGGAGATACATATGGGTAACGTTCCTGCCGGCCAGAATTGATACTCTTGCCTAAGTTTATGGCTTCTGTCCAGCTTCCATCAGATCTTTGGTAGCATATAAATATACCGCTGCCATATTTATCTTGACTATGACGACCAGAGGAGAACAAAAGGTAACTCTCGTCGGGAGCAATAAAAGGAGTCCAGTTGAGAACACCCTCTGAAGCATTGATGGTCGGCGGTAGTAATTCAGGTTTTGCATAAACCCCATTGATAAATTCTGACCGATAAATGCCATAATTATTCATCGATCCTAAACCTTCAGCGTGCCCAAAAAAATAAATTGTGCCATTATTTGTGATAGATGGACCATACAGATACTTCAATTCAGGGAAACGTTTAATGAGATTTGTGCTTTTCGGATCACTCCATTCTTCACCCTGTTTTGTTATAAAACAGAGATCCTTTTCTTCTTGATTTTTAGGAAGATAAAAAAGCTGTTTCCCATCTGGAGAAAAAGCGGGCTTACTTCCGTATGGAGAGCTTTCGGGTTCTGTCCATTGACCATCCACACGACGCATTACTTTAAGGAATAATTCTGTTTCCTTGTCTTTATGGCGTAGGTTCGATTGCCAAAAAACCAGATTGCCATCAGGAGAGAATGATGGGTAGCCATGCTCGACAGTACTATCAACAGAAACAATTCCGGGGGCGAAAACCACCGATGTTTCTCCGGGCAGAGCCTGCCCTAGATAGTATCCTTTGAGTTCAGTATATTCTTGTCCATATACAAAACTGCTGAATACAAACATTAATAATATCAGATTATTTTTCATTGTTGTTTTTTTCATAAAAAACATCCTGTTCCTGCATAGCCTTATCTTTCAACTTTTCTATAACTCCTGCACTAACCCGGTAAACATCCGTAATCATCAATTCTTCATGATGCCCGATTAATAGAAATTTCCCATATATTTAGTTTAACTCTTTCTCTAAATTGCTAATTATTTCTTTTGCATTCTCGTTTGTAGAATTAAGCTCCATCGATTTTTTATAATTCTTCAGAGCCAGTTTTTTTTCATCATTTTTCAAATAAGCTTCGCCAAGGCTATCATAAGCATTCCAAGAAGTTGGGTATTTTTCCACAATATATTTAAATACTTTAATAGCTTTTTTTGTATTATCATTTTGATTCATAAGTCTATAGCCAAAGGCATTAAGCTCGTATTCAGGAGCCACAAAATCGATGTTGAATTTGTGGCTTAGAATTTCGTAATGGCTTATGTACGCAGAATAAGTCTCTTCACTTAAAGATTCGTCAAATTTCCAGCCAGAGAATAAATCTTTTAGCCCAAGGATTAAAGCATTTTTTGGTACGTGCCCCTCTTTTGCAAGTAAAGTATATTCAGCTGTTATCCCAGCAGGTTTTATCGAATCGATTTTATTTTTAAAATTTATATTTCGCTCTAGAAGTGATGGTGAATCGATGCCGCCATCAATTATATGTAGATATCTCTCACCGCCATTCCAATTGCTTATCAATGAATCTGAGATGGCACGGAACGGCCTAATTAAAGAAGGACTCGACCCTATATATGCATTATAAGCTTGTGGATTTTTCAACATTTCATAAACTGTAGTCAATGCGCTATTAGATTGACCGTATAGAATTCGGTAATCAGCTGTGCGATAATTTGCGTTTATAAAAGGCTGTAGCTCATCTCTAAAAAATGAAAGATAATTATCAGCCCCACCACCACGTTTTGAGCCATCTCTAGAAGTCAGGATCCACGGAAACACATCGCGAGTTCGATCAGTATTTTTGACAGAAACAACAATAATTTCAGGCATTTCCCTAAGCATTTCCAAGTATCTTATTCCGCCAATAACGCCAATTTTAAAATTCCAATCACCGTCCATGGTATATAAAACAGGATATTTTTTATTCGAATTATTATAATTATCAGGAACCGAAACAATGAATTCCCTCTCTTCGCCTATCTTTTGAGAATTAATCGTAAAATGTTTTCCAAATACAAATTCGTTTGTAATTTCTTGCGTATTTTGTGCCTGTGTTCTCGTTAGGCATAGTGCTAATAAAAGAATCGCACTTAACATAAATTGTTTGTTTTTCATTGTTTATCCTAGTTTTTTGTATTAAAAATTATTCTTATTTGATGCATTGACTTAATTTAATTAAACACTTCTTTTTTGAGATTACTAATTACTCCTGCATTCACCCAGTAAATATCCATAATAGTATCTGCTTCATGGCGTCTAAAAAATAAAAATTTACCCTCCGGAGAAAGAGAGGGATTACTATGGTGAGCTGTTGTATTATTGACTTTAGCACCACAACTATTCATATTGATTGGGGCAGTCCATTCATCATTCCCTTTATTAAAACTTATATAGAGAAGTCCATCTCGACGGCCACGATATGAACCAAATATAAGATATGATCCATCGGGAGCAATAAATGGACTATAGTCTAAAAGACTTGTGTTCAATATTGAACCAAGGTTTTCTGCCTGTAATGATTGATCGGGTAAACGTCTTATTCGCCAATTATCAGTATTACCAAATCCACCGTCACGTTTGGAGGAGATATAAATATCACCATCTGTAGTCTCTGTATAAGCCCCTTCTCGAGAATCTGAATTGATTGGCGAAGGAAGAACTTGCGGTTCGCCCCATCCTTTTTGTGTGCGTTCAACTTTCCAAATATCACCCTCTTTAACAAAGAAAAGCCTTTTCCCATCTGCTGATAAAGAAGGACTACTAACATTATTGTTTACTGAAAATGGGGCCTCTGCTTGTTCCGTCCATTTGTTGTTTACATATTTACTTTGATAAATTTTATAGGAAGCTTTGTTATCATTGATTTCAAGTATTCCAAAATAACATTCCTTGCCATCTGGAGAGAAAACAATATTTGATTCCAGACGATCGGGAAGAGAAAATATTCCAGGGGCAAAAATAACAGCTGAATCACCCGGAGGGGTTTGGTTATAATAGTAGCTTTTAAAAGTGGTAAATTGCTGTCCAAATGAAAATTTGACTATAAGAAACAGAATAATAATTACTAATGCTTTTTTCATAATTTACCCGTTATTTTAATAGTTAGTTATTTACAAATCCATTTTCTTTAAGCCATGTAAACATTGTATCATAATATCCATCGCATGATTGCCATTCATATTTTTTCAAATCTTCAAATAGTCCACCTGTATCACATTTCTTCATATTGTGGTTACAATTTGGTAATACTTTATTACACTAATAAAATCATCTTCGCTATCTACGCCCATACCTAATTTTTTACAATAGGGATCGTCAAAAAGATTTTTAGTTTCCTTAATGAATTCATCATATGTCTTACCACCCCTTAAGTATCTATTGCAATAATCCCACTCGGACATTAAAACTGCTATTTCAGGTTCTGTCCGACCTTCAATTCTTAGGTTACTTTCGAGTAAATATCGATAATTATCAAGGTTATCTGTTCCACTAACAGATATCCAAAATGCAATTGATTTATCTTCTTCGATGATTAAAGGACAAATCCAACCTGCACGGCTTATTCCCCACAGCCCGATTTTATCAGGATTCACAATATTAAACTTTCTTAATTCTTCAATAGCAGCTAATGCTTCATATGCGCTACTCTGAACGGACTGATTATGTTTATATTCACCTTCACTTTTTCCGCAACCTGCTTTATCCCAAATACAAACAGCAATTCCGGTGCTCACAAACTTGGATCGTATTTTTGCATACCAGTTTTTTTCTACAACATTAGTTTTTCCGTGTCCATGAATCATTACTACTATTGCTGATGGTTTCTCATCTGTGGGTAAGTCAAGAAGTCCGCTATACTTTTTACCGTCATACTTAAAAATAAATTCTTCGGTTTTCATTTGTCCATATGATAGCTGACATAAAGAAAAAAATAACATGATAACTAATCCAAATAAAATTGATGCTTTTTTACTTCTCATAATTTCTCTTAATTTTATATTTCTCACAGGTTTCTTTGTTAGAAACTGTTATTATTTAATACTTTATAAATTGATTTAATTCTATTCTAACTTCTTTTTGATAATTGATATTTTGTTTTTTATACCTAATGGTTTCGTGATACCCTATAAAATGCTTGTATAGTAGTGTTGATTTAATCTTAGCATCTTGGTTTGAATAACCCATTTCTTGTAACAGATTATTTGCATATTCTATTCTTTGGTTATTAATTTTATCAATGATTATTTGAATTTTCTTCTCCTTTTTTGCATATCTTTTTAAATAGAATATAAAGTCCAAAAAAGGATCTTGTTTATAAGCTAATGTGATAAGTGTTTTAAATTTTTGTAGTACTGATTTTTTACAATTAGTTAGATTTATTATTCGCTCAGTTTCATTATTTATCCAAAAAAAAGTTAACTGTTCAATAAAATCTTTCTTGGTTTTAAAATGCCAGTAAAAGCTTGATTTGTTTACCGTCAATGTTGCTGCCATTTTCTCAACAATAATTCCTGAAACTCCTTGTTCAGAAAAGAGTCTGTATCCTAAATTTATCCAATCTTCTTTTTTTGCTACTATTTTTGGCATTTTCTAGACGTTTCCGTTTAATTATATTAATCGTATATATAAGGACGAACCAACGAATGGAAAGTTTCTTAATTTGATAAATTATTTAGTCAATCCATAAAAGCACTAAAAGCTGACAAATTGGTTTGATAATGGGACAATACACTCTTTGCGATATTGACATAAATGCAAGATTTAAATAACTTGAGTCTACCATCTTGCAAAACAATCACAGAAAAAGGGAAATCTAATGAAAGGCAATAGCCCCCATCGCTCTCAGATGACTTTGTTTCAAAACTTAGAAGATTTACTAAATCCAGAAGATTCACTCTATAAATTGTCAAATAAAATACCATGGAAAAACTTAGAAAAAGAATTTGCTCCTCTTTACTCAAAGATAGGACGTCCCTCCAAACCAGTAAGACTCATGGTTTCGTTATTATTGTTGAAACAAATCTACAATTTAGGAGACGAAACAGTTGTAGAAGCATGGGTTCATAATCCCTATTGGCAATATTTTTCTGGATTTACCACTTTTCAATGGAACTTTCCGATAGAGCCAACAGATTTAGTTCACTTTAGGAAACGTATAGGTAAAAAAGGATTAGAGAAGATATTCAAGATTAGCATAGATTTACATGGAAAGCGTTCATTAGAAACCCAGCGATTCAGGGTCAAACTAAATATATCAGTTTGCATTCCCCAAAATATTGGAATATACAGATCACCCCTTGT
>CBDUTO010000055.1:0-26553 GCA_965370315.1 uncultured Melioribacteraceae bacterium | reverse complement strand
CAACAAAGAATGAACAAACCTTGAAACTAGTGACACACTTTAGTGAACAGACCCGCTTATGGCTGCTCTACTTTACTCTCGAGGAATGGCGAGGCTGTCTCAAAAGTTTCTCATGTCATTTAGAACGGAGAGAGAAATCTTCAAATTGATGCAAATACTAAAGATTACCATTCGGTGAGCTCGTAAACTCGGTTCTCACGTCGCTTCACTCCTCAGAATGACATTGTATTGACTTTTGAGACAACTTAAATAGTCCTCGACAGCAGTGTTATTTTCTTTAAAGATGCTGAATCAAGTTCAGCATGACAATTTTCTTTTTTCATTTCGTCACTCCGAGCTTGATCCGGAATCTTTCAAAATAAAGACAAGGCTAAGACGAGTTCTACATGACAATTATGTGAGCTTTAAGAAATAGGCATCAATTTCCGTCTCCGTAAATCACCTTCTGGAGTCCGTAAACCGGTAACTATTTCTCGTAAATCATCTTCTGGAGTTCGTAAAGGAGTAACTAGAGCTCGTAAATGACCTTCTGGAATTAGAAAACAATCTACTAGAGCAGGGAAAACAGCATCTATAGGTAGCAAAGCATAAACTATAGTTAGGAGAGCATTAACTTGTTGTAAGATGTTGTTAACTAGAGGTTTTTTGTTGTTATTCAGTTCCAAAACGAATAATAAGAGAGCTTTGCAAAACCTTGAAGATGCTGAATAAAGATCAACATGAAATTTTTTCACCATGTCATTCCTGGCCTGACCCGGAATCTGACAAAACCCAAAAATGTTGAAACGAGTTCAACATGACGAATAGCTTTTTCACTCTGTCATTCCGGACTTGATCCGGAATCTAACAAAACCAAAAAGATGTTGAATCAAGCTAGCCAGCCTCAGGCAGGTTCAGCATAACGAATAGCTTTTTCATTCTGTCATTCCAGACTTGATCCGGAATCTGTAGCTCAATATTATGCTTAATCCATTCTCTTTTTAAAACGCATTGAGCTAAGAACCAAAAGTGAAATTCCCATAATAAATAGCATTAATATTTCGAACCAGAGTTCGTAGAAGCCAATACCTTTTAAAATTACTCCACGTAAAATTGTCATAAAATATCTAAGTGGTATTAGATATGTAAGTCCCTGAATAAATGTGGGCATATTTTCAATTGGGAATGAGAACCCAGATAGGAAAACCATTGGAAGTAGAACAACAAAAATGGCAATCATCATTGCTTGTTGCTGAGTTTTTGATACCGTTGAAACAAACAACCCTAATCCTAAAGTTGAAAGAATATATAAAAACGTTGTAAATAGCATAAATGGAATACTTCCGCGCGGAGTTAACTCAAAAACAAAAGTCATTGCAAATAGCACAATTGTTACAGCCACAAAACCGAGTATTGCAAATGGTATTAACTTGCCTATAATTAATTGAGTTGGCTTTATTGGAGTTACAACAATTTGCTCTAATGTTCCTATCTCACGCTCTTTTACAACAGCTAACGATGTAAGAAGCAATGTTACTATCGAAAGAAGTAAGCCTACAATGCCAGGAATCATATAAACTCTGGTAGATAGTTCCGGATTATACCACGCACGGATTTCGGGAGTTATTTGTCCTATGGGCGCAGTAAATCTTCCGCTCTTTTCCATTCGGCTTTTCATAATATTAACAGAGTATTTTGAAACTATTATTTGAAGATATCCTGTGGTGATAGATGCCTTGTTTCCGTCGGATCCATCAAAAATAGCTTGTAAACTTGTAACTCTATTGTTCGCAATATCTTTTTCAAAATCGGTTGGAATAACAATGCCCAATGATGCAGTTCCATTATCTATATGTTCTTGAAAATCTCTGTAATTATCAACGTATTCAACAAATTCAAAATACCTTGTGCTATTAAACTTACTTAATAGCTCTCTACTGGCTATAGAATTATCCTGATTAAATACAACTGTTGGAACTTTCTCAACATCCATGTTTACTGCATATCCAAGAAAAACTAATTGAATAACAGGTGCAACCAAAATAATTACGAACATTTTAGGATCGCGTTTAAGTTGTAAAAATTCCTTAATTACTATTTGTAGTATTGTTTTCATTATGCACTCTTTAGGGCTTTATTATACTTAACAACCGAGATCAAAAGAAAAATAAAAGCAAACACTATCATATAAATCCATTGATCCCAAAACGCACTAATGCCCACACCTTTTATAATAATGCTACGAAGCGCAATTATGAAAAACTTTGCTGGAGTAATATTAGTAAGCCATTGTATTATAACTGGCATTGATTCAATAGGGAATATGAACCCAGATAAAATTGTGGCTGGCAAAAGTGATGCAAATGTTGCAATTGTAAAAGCCACTTGTTGCGAATCGGACACAACGGAAATAAAAATTCCTATTGCTGTTGAAGCGAACAAAAACAGAAACGTGCTTACAAAAAGCAAGAAATAGCTTCCCATAACTGTGGCTCCAAATAAAATGTATCCGGCAAAAAGAATTACCGCTGCATTTATAAAGGAGATTATAACATAGGGGAAGATTTTGCCAAGCAGAAGTTCTAAAATGGTTAAGGATGAAACATTTATTTGTTCAATGGTGCCTCGCTCTTTTTCGCGCACCAACGAAAGGGAAACAGTTATAACAGCAGTTACAATAAGAATTAGGGCTATTAAACCAGGAAGCAAATAAATTGTTGTTTGCAGTTCGGGATTAAACCAAAAGCGTGTTTGCAAGTTAATTGGAGGTTCTAAATTTACTCCAATCCTTGCCGAGGCTTTATCGCTTAATTTACTATTAAATGAGTTTATTGTAGCTATTGAATAGTTTTGAATAATGGCTGCACTGTTTCCGTCAACGCCATCTAATAGAAATTGAACTTTAATGTTTTCATTAGCTGAGTATATATCCTTTTCAAAATTTGTTGGAATTATCATAACTCCTTTAGCAATTCCAGCATCAAGAATTTCTTTTCCGCGCTTGTCGTTATCGTAGTATTCCACTATTTGAAAATAAGATGAACTAGAAATTGTTTTAACTAAATCTCGGCTTGTTGCAGTTCTATCGTTATCCTGAACAGCTAGCCTTACATTTTGAACATCAAAATTTACAGCGTATCCAAAAATAACTAACAAAAACACAGGAAAGAAAAACAACACGAACATCATGCGTTTATCGCGTAATAGTTGTTTTACTTCTTTTTTTGATATAGCAATAATTCTATTTAACATTTCGCCTCTTCTCTAAAAGGTGAATAAATACATCTTCGAGTGTAGGAACAATTTTTTGAACACGTAATACTTCTATGTTGTTTCCCTTAAGTAAAGTGTTTATCTCATTTAATTCTTTTAGGGTTTTATTTATACTTATATGAATATTGTTTCCAAAAATGGATGTTTCTTCAACAAAACTTTGTTTTTCAAGTATTTCAAGACCAGTTATTACATCACTACATTCAATTTCAAGAATGTCATTTTTAAGATATTTCTCTTTCATCTCTTTGGATGAACCATTAGCAATTATATTTCCAGCTTCCATCAAAATTATGTCGTTACAATACTCGGCTTCTTCCAGATAATGAGTTGTTACTAAAACTGTAACTCCTTCGGATGAGAGATTTTGAATTAGCTCCCAGAAAGCTCGGCGTGATATTGGATCGACACCACTTGTTGGTTCATCTAAAAAAACTATTTTGGGTTTATGAATTACCGCTGTTCCAAGTGCAAGCCGTTGCTTTATTCCACCAGGCAAAGAGCCTGTTAATATTTTTTCTTCATTTTTTAGATTTGCAATTTAATGAACCAAGTATTTCCTTTTTTCAAGTTCTTTTCCCGATAGACCATAAACTCCACCAAAAAAGTTAATGTTTTCTCCAACGGCTAAATCGTTATAAAGTGAAAATCTTTGCGACATATATCCAATATTTAGTTTTACGTTGCTCGGATCCTTTGCAATACTGAATCCATCCACAATTGCATCGCCAGAAGTTGGCTCAAGAATTCCGCACATCATTTTTATTGCAGTAGTTTTACCAGCACCGTTTGCTCCTAGAAATCCAAAAATGTCACCGGAGTTCACATTGAATGAAATATCATTTACTGCTGTAAAATCGCCAAACTCTTTGCGTAGCTTTTTAACTTCAATTGAGTGCATTAGTAAATCTTCCTTCCAATAGATTTCTCTAATTTTATGCGAGCAAGTTTGTAATTAATTGAGGAAGTGATAAGTTTTATCTTTGCCTCTGCCAATAATGTGCTGGCTTCAGATAGCTCAGTTGATGTTGCCACCTCGGAGTTAAACTTATCGTTGATAATTCTAAAATTCTCTCTTGCTGATTCAACCCGCAATTTGTTAAGCTCAATTTTGCTAGCTTCGCTTTGCAGACTTAAAAAGTTAGAATAGACTTCTATTTCAATCTTCTCTTTCAACATTTTGTTTGAAACATCAATCTGGAAATGTTGCTCCTCTGCAATTGTTGCATTTGACGATGTTTTCCACCAGTCCCAAATATTCCATTTCATTCCTACACCGACCATCCAAAAGTTATTGGCTTCATCACTTAAAAGTGTAGAGCCATCTAGCTTTAGATAATTATACGATGCAGATGCACTTACTTGTGGAAACCAAGTTGATTTTGCTGCTGTTATTTTTTCATCTGCTGCCTGGATTCTGAGATTATTAGCCAGTAATTCCAATCTGGAATTTAAAGCTTCGTTCATAATCGTATCAAAATTGAAATCAATAATTTCTTCGGTGTATTCATCCACTGCAATTTGAGTATTATTGTTTATCTTTAACCCAATTACTCTATTAAAATTAGCCTGTGCAACTTTGGATAAATTATTAGCATCAATTAGTTTAGATTTTATATCTGCTTCAGCAACTTGTAGCTTTAATAAATCGTTTCGTGTAGCTATCCCAGTTTTAACAAAGTTTTGAACATTCTTCATTTGTGATTTAATTAAGTTCAAATTCTCCTCTAATACCTCAATAAATTTTAAGGTTTTGCTGTAATTCCAAAATGCTTCATGAATTTCTAAGGCTTTGTTGTTTTTAACATTACTGTTTTCAATAATAGATGCTTTTTTATTTAACTCAGATGCATTCTTAATTGAGAGCAATCTAAATCCAGTAAATAACGGTTGCTCAATAGTTGCATTTGCATATAACGCATCGAGAGAACCATCGCTACTTGACGAAGGAAGAGCAAGATTCATCTGAATTGGCATCGCCGATAGATGATTATAATTTAAGCCAACTGATACTTTTGGCAAAAGATTAGACCACGCATTTGTTAGTTGTGCATCAGAAATTAGTGTGTCTGAATTAGCAAGTTGAACCTCTTTGCTCGAATTCAACCCAATTTGCAAACTTTTATGAATGCTTAGAGGCTCAGTTTGTCCAATAACAATCGTTACGGCTGCAAGAATGGTTAAAATTGTTTTTTTCATATTTATCTCGTTTTTGCTTCTGTTAAATTCAATGTCATTCCCGCATGTTTAAAGCGGGAATCTTTTAGATATTATGAGATTTACGATAAGATCATTCGGGAATGACATGCTTTTTTATTCTGTTATTGCGTTCCCGATTTATCGAGTAAAGCTCTTTAAGAGTCCCTACGGTACAATCTTCTGTAGATTGCCACGTCGTCCAAAAACACTGGACTCCTCGCAATGACGTCATCTTTTAATAATTACCTGCTCGCTTCATCATATAAATAAATAGATTTTCCAATGTTGGAGTAATAATCCTTTTTTCAATAATACTAATTGACTGCTCTGTCAGAACTGTTTCTATTTTAGAAAAATCACTTTCAAAGCTATTTATTACAATATTGATTCTATCTCCAAACAATTGAATGTCAAAATCAAAATTCTCTTTAATAATTTCTCCAGCTCTTTTAATTTCTGAGCAGACAAGTTCTAACACTTCGCCTTTCATTTTGGCTTTTAATTCTGCAGGAGTTCCAATATCCATTATTTCACCCTCATTCATAAAAGCAACTCTTGTGCATCTTTCTGCTTCATCGAGATATGGAGTTGTAAGAACAATCGTTATGCCTTCCTTTTTAAGGTTTGCAAGAATTTTCCAAAAGTCTCGCCTTGAAACAGGATCGACACCAGTTGTTGGTTCATCCAAAAATAGGATTTTAGGCTTATGGATTAAGCTACATGCAAGAGCTAACTTTTGCTTCATTCCTCCAGAGAGATTGTTTGCCAATCTATCTCTAAATGAGATTAGATTGGTAAATGTTAATAGTTCATCTGCACGCTCTTTAAAATCTGTAATATTATGAATATTTGCGAAAAACTCAATATTTTCATCAACTGTCAAGTCGCCATACAAACTAAATATTTGCGATAAATAACCAATGTTTTTTTGAATATCAGAACGATGGTTATTGATTTCCTTATCCATAAGAAAAGCTTCACCAGAGGTATAGTTTATTAAACCACAGAGAATTCTAATAGTAGTAGTTTTACCCGCGCCATCTGGACCAATAATTCCAAACATCTCTCCCTTTTCAATATTTAAGGAAATGCCTCTTACAGCTTTTACATCTTTGTAGCTTTTATGTAGGTTTTCAATTTTTATCATTTTGAAAAATTACCAGATTAAAAGATTGAAGATTACTTTTGATCTGAATTCTGCTTCCTTAAATATTTTATAAAATTGGCTATTTGTTTAATTATATCTACGGACAAGTCATATGCATTTTGGAACTCTTCATCTGATACATACTTCAAATCTTGAGCAACATATAAAAGAGATCGAACTTCACCTGCTGAACCTTTGGAATATGTTAAAAATCGAATAAATTCCTTATTATTATCTCTTTCAAAGCCTTCTGCTATATTATTCATTATTGAAATTGAAGCTCGTTGTATCTGATCCTTCAATCCGTAATCTTTAGAAAAAGAATTGTTTGATGTAAGTCCATAAATACTACTAACAAGTGTTCTAGAATGTTGCCAAACTTTTAAGTCTTCAAATCTTTCAATTTTCATTTTAATCTCATTTCAATAGATAATGTAATCTTTCTTGCTTTTTTCCCAATATCGCTAAATTTTTTTTAATCTTTTAATCTTTTAATCTTTTAATCTTTTAATCTTTTAATCTTTTAATTTTTTAATTCTATCACCGCATCCGCAGGCATTCCAGGTTTTAATATTTTATCTGGATTATCAATTTTTACTTTAACAGCAAAAACAAGTTTTGTTCGCTCATCTTTTGTCTGAATATTTTTAGGAGTAAATTCAGCTTCTGGCGATATAAATGAAATATTTCCAGAAAATGATTTATCAGTGTAAGCATCAATAGTAATGCTAACATCTTGTTTTAATTGTATATAAGCTAAGTCCACTTCATTTACATAAATTGTGAGTTCAGAATCAGTTAAATCAATAATTTTAAAGAGGGATGAAAGAAATGATACTATTTCGCTTTTTTCAACAAATCTATTTACTATTTGCCCTGATATGGCTGCAGTAATATAACAATCGTTAATGCTTTTTTCTATCAAACCTATTGCAGCTTCTGATTGATCCAAATTTGCCATTAGTTGTTCTATTTGCTCTGGACGAGCTGAAGTGCTTTTTAAAACACTCTCCTTAGCAGAATTATATCGTGAAAGAGCTACATCGTAACCGAGCATAGCATCGTCATATTGTTTTGGGGTAATTGACTCACTTTCAAATAGTTTAGTCATTCTCTCTTTATTTGATTTTGCAACTTTGAAAGCTGATTCTGCTTGAATAAGTGATTCGCTTGCTAATTTTCTATCTTCTTTTCTAGCTCCACTTTTTAACATTTTTAACTGTGCTAAAATACCACGTTTTTGGGCTTCTGCTTGTGCAAGTTGTAAATCCAACTTTTCGTGCTCAATAATTGCTAATGTATCACCTTTTGATACAATATCTCCCTCATCAAAAAATAGAGACTCAATTTTACCTGGCAATTGCGAACTAACCATCAAGTCTGTGTTTTCAATTGTTCCAGAATACTCAAGCCGACTGTTGTTGTTATCGCCACATGAAAATATAACAATAGTTACGAGTAGTATTGTTGATAATGTCGCTTTTTTCATTTCTTATTCCCTTCTTGTTTTTCAAATTCTGCTTTGCCTTTTTCTGTGAGTATTCCATTAATAATAATTGAGAAAGTTTCATTAAAGGCTTCATTTGTTGAGATATTGTTTTGTATCAAAAATGTTGGATTAATTACTCCTTTCAAGGCAGATAAGATAATTGTAATAATTAATTTATTCGGTTTATCAATAATCAAACCCTCTCTCTTTCCCTGATTAATAAGCTTCCCCCAAATATCTTCAATCACAGATGTTCTAAATTCATCAACCTTAGTCCACAATTCTGGTTGATGGTTAAAAAAATCTTTAAGGAGATTTTTATTTATTTTCAATGAAAATTTTGCAAAAAAGGCTCCTACTAATTTTAGTTTTTCAATTAAACATTTATCGCTATCAACAATTTCGTCCAATTCGCTTCTAACTTTCTTTTGAAATGTAAGCAGTACTATTTCTAGCAGTGAAATTTTGGATGGAAAAAATTTATAAATGGTTTTTTTGCTAATTTTCATCCCTTTAGCTAATTGATCCATACTGGTCTTGTAAAATCCGTTTTCTAGAAACTGATTTGTGGCGTATGAAATTATTTTTTCTTCTTCTTTAATCATGGAAACTATAATTGTTTTTATAGTTTCCAATGTAATGTATGGAAACTATAATGTCAATAAAAGTTTCCAAAAAGATTTATATTAATCGCATCCTATTATCTCCTAATTTTATATATTACATAATAGAAAAAGTTAATTTGTATAATATTTCAAATAGATAAATATGTTTAATCTTTGGAGGATGTTATGTTGATAGCAACTATTTTCTTTATGCTTTTTTCTTCCATTTTATTTGCTCAAGATTCTAACCGCTACACTGACTCCCTTTTCAATTATCAGCAAATAATTGCAGATGGAGTATATGCGAGTGCGCCAGAAGTAAATAATCCATATCAGGGTCAGAGTTTGACTCATACCGAGGACTTAAAATTTCATCTTTTTACTCCTGAGAATGATAGCCTGAAACTACGTCCACTATTAATTTGTATTCATGGAGGTGGATTTGTATCAGGGAATAAAGAGCACGACGACATGATGGAGTTTTGTAGATTGTTTACAAAAAAAGGGTATGTTACAGCAACAATTCAATATCGCTTAGGTTTGAGTTTTGCTAGTTCTGTCAGTTCCACAAGAGCAGTATATAGAGGTGTTCAAGATGGTCGTGCGGCAGTTCGGTTTTTCAAAGAAAATGCAGATCTTTATGGAATTGATACTAATAATGTTTATTTACTTGGAAGTAGTGCCGGTGCATTTGTTTCACTTCATAATTTATTTATGAATGAAGAATCTGAAAGACCTCCCGAAACGTATGAAATTTCTAATAGCTTTCCTGCTTCGAATAATGGACCTGATTTGGGATCCCTCGATACTATAAATTCAACATTAAAACATGGAAGTCATCCACAGGGCGTAATTTCACTTTGGGGAGCAATTCAAAGTCCAGATCTTATAAAAGCATCAGATGGAAATATTCCACTGTTTCTAGTTCATGGTACTGTTGATAGTACAGTTCCGTTTGATGTTGGGCATCCATTTGGTCTCCCTACATTGCCTGAAACTTATGGAAGTAAACCAATCAACGAACGGTTGATAAGCTTGGGCTTCAATTATGACACTTATTTTGTTTCTGATGCAAATCATGAATTTTATGGAGTTTCCAACGGAATGTGGAGCCCTGCCCCAAATGCATATTGGGATACGGTTGTTACAAAATCGACAAATTTTTTGTGGAATATTCATAAGCCAGATGCAAAATTCGTATATCATGAAGTTGATGGATACGGTTCAATTCAATTTACTGATAGTTCACTTGGAGCAAAAAAATGGGACTGGGATTTTGGTGATGGAACAACGAGTCAAGAACAAAATCCCATTCATATTTTCCCAGATTGGGGTGAATATTTAGTTTCGCTACATATTAAAAACTCAATAAATAGTTGGGATACAACCTCTACGATATTTTTATCTAGAGAAACAAGTGTAGATGACAAAAACAATTTGCCAACAAAATTTGAATTATTGCAAAATTATCCAAATCCATTTAATCCGTCAACTAAAATCACATACCAAGTTACTAATGCTGGTTTAGTGACAATAAAAGTATTTGACGTTCTTGGAAAAGAAGTCGTAACACTAATAGATAGTGAACAACAAGCAGGGACTCATACAATAATTTTAGATGGGGCAAATCTTTCGAGTGGAATTTATTTTTATACTATGAGAGCTGGTGATTTTGTAGATACCAAAAAGTTAGTTTTAATGAAATAGTATCATATGATACTATTTTAAATAGGGTTATTCATAGAAATACAATTAATAAAAGACGCTTTCCTTTTTGATGGAGCGTCTTTTATTACCAGATTTTAAGTTTATCCTTTTACTATTAACAGAAGGCTTTGCATAACCTAAAAAGTACTCTCATTTCAACATGCTATAAGCGGAAATCTCTCAAAGGTACATATACAGTATCGACACATAGCAGAATGACAGCTCTCGTTAGGTATGCATAGTTTTCTAACTGTCCTAATTGTAATGAAACGAACTAGATTTCAACATTTTCGCTTGGTATGATTTATATCACAATTCGCACCTTATCCCCAACTCATGGGATTGAAATTGTATTTAAGAGTTAGCATCTTCTATTATCAAATTAATACTTTATAAATTTAGTAAATAGGAGAAGCAATGAAGTTTTATACTTTTAAGAAGCAGTTGTTCTTGCTAACAATATTTTGTCTTATTTCAAGTGTGTCCTTTGCACAGTTACTTACATATGATTTATCAAACGAAGCAGCAACTGGATGTGCCAATCACATGAACGGAGGTTATTATGCATTTGATACGTTTTCTTGGGATGGAAGTTCTTCTGCTGAAGCTACAGCAGAAACTATGACTTCAGTTTCAGGTACGGACAATCTTTCATATACATCAACTACTTTTACTTTAAAATATTACAAACATATAAATGTTGTTGATGCGAATGGTGCTTCAACAACAAGTGGCGAAAGGGGAGATTACAGAATTTATTCTGATGGAACAATAACGCTTACAGATAATAGTGTTACAAAACTAGTTCTTACAAATTGCATATCTGTTGCAAAAGTCTCTTGGCCAGTTGGTCTTAGTGGTCCAGGAGATAATGTTGTTGGACATGGATGGGGTGTTATAGATGTTGGTAGTAGTGATGCTTCTTGGGTCTCAGAGTTTGATGCAAATGGAACAGGTCAGGTTTATATAGAGTATTCATCAGTATCAAATGTTTTACAGGCTACATGTGGAAGCACGGCAAGATATGATTTTACCGTCAAGTTTTATCCCTCAAGTTTTTCTAGAAATATACTTTCTAGAGAGATTGTAATAGCAGGATCTCCTATTAAAGGAGGACAAAATAATATTATGGCTACTGCTGTTGATATGTCAGAGATTAATCTTGCCTTCAACTTTTCAGCTGCTACTAATGGTGGCTCTGGAAGTGATAAAAATGATTTGTATGCAGAGTTTAGAACAGATACTCCTGGTGGAAGTAACCCAGCAACTATAAACACAATTGGTACAGATGGATTTTGGGATATCGGTACAACTTTAGGCTCATTTACTACTTCTGTTACATTTGATCTAAGTTCATATGGTGGTATTAGTGATATAAACAATATTAGAATGCTTAGCAGGGCAACGGAAAATTCAGATTGGGAGGTTTATGGCTCTCAATCGATAGTTGGAAATACAATTGTTTGCACAGCAGTAAGTGCATTCTCACAATGGGTGCCAGGTTCTGTTGGTGGCGACGCACTACCTGTAGAGTTAACAGAATTTTCACATCATGTAAATGATAACTCAGTTACATTAAACTGGACAACTGCAACAGAAGTAAATAATTATGGATTTGAGATTCAGCGTGCTACGGCGAAGCTTGGTTCTAATACTGAGTTAAGCCGAAGTGCAGAGGGGTGGCAAAAAATTGGATTTATTGAAGGACATGGAAATAGCAACTCGCAGAGAGAATATTCCTTCATAGATCAATCAGTAGCTGAGTGGAGTCAAAGCTATCGCTTGAAACAAATTGATGTTGATGGTTCTTTTGAATATTCGGAGATTATTACAGTAGAAGTAAGCACTCCAATGGAATTTAAACTTGCACAGAATCATCCAAATCCGTTTAACCCAACTACTAGAATTGATTTTTCAATTCCAAATACAATGACGGTTTCTATTAAAATATATAACTCTCTTGGAGAAGAAATCGCAGAGTTGGCAAATAGAAGTTTTTCATCTGGCAATCACTCAGTTGATTTTGATGGCTCAAATTTGAGTAGTGGAATGTACTTCTACACATTGCAAGCAGATGGTTTTTCGAAAACAATGAAGATGATGTTAGTAAAATAGTATCATATGATACTATCTTAAATAGGGTTATTCATAGAAATACAATTAAGAATAGACGCTTTCCTTTTTGATGGAGCGTCTTTTTTTTGTGTCAATTAGAAATCACTATATTTTTATTCACAATAAAAAGAACGATATTACACAGCTATATTTTAATCTATGGAGTAATTATGAAGTTCAAATTAAATACCGTTCTCTTTTTTCTAATTGTCTTTTCTCTCTCAATTCAAGCACAGAAAAAGGCTTTTGAAATAGAGGATTTGTACAAAATAAAATCCGTTGGATCACCAGCAATTTCAAATGATGGGACAAGAATTGCGTTTACAGTTACAAGTCGAAATCTAAAAGCTGGAAAGTCGAATACAGAAATATATTTAATGAATACTGATGGTAGTAATCAAAAACAACTAACTAATAACGATGCAGCTGATTTCAATCCCATATGGAAAGCTGATGATAGTGGGATTTTATTTTTATCAACCCGTAACGGTTCTTCTCAACTCTTTTGTTTACCTATTGATGGTGGCGAGGCAAACCAGATAACGGATTTTGGCCTCGGAGTTTCATCTGCTAAACTTTCATTAGATGGAAAATCAATAATCTTCCAAGCATCTGTTTTTCCAGAATGTGGGATTAATGTTGAGTGTAATAATAAAATAGATGATGCAATGAATGATGGCCCAGTTCAAGCACACTTAGCAGATTCTCTTTTTGTGCGTCATTGGACAGAGTACAATGATGGGAAATACATTCATGTTTTAAGCTATAATTTTGAAACTGAAGAGTATAAAGATTTAACTCATGGCTATTTTAATTCGCCAGCATTCTCAGCAGGTGGAAGTGACCATTACAATTATTCTCCAGATTCAAAGTTTATTACTTTTGATTCGAAGAGAGTTAAAAACATAGCAACTTCTACAAATACAGATGTTTTTATAGTTAACACAAATGGAGAGGAATTAGAAAACATTACTAGTAAGAATAAAGCCGGTGACTTCAATCCAGTCTATTCTCCTGATGGAAAAAACATTGCATACTTAACTCAACAAATTCCAACATATGAATCCGATAGAATACGATTAGCAGTTTATAATATTGAAAGTAAAACAAGTGAAATTATAACTGATAAATTTGATAACTGGGTTGCTAGTTTTGAATGGAGTATTGATTCAAAATCAATTTATTTTACTGGATTTGAAAAGGGTTACATGCCGCTCTTCAAAATAAATATTGAAACCAAAGAGATTGAAAAAATTATTGATAAAGATGTAGTCTCTAGTTTTACATTATCATCCCAAAATGATTTTGTGGTATACACACATAGTTCAATTCATAAACCAGTTGAGTTAGCATATTACAATTTTTCAAGTGGAAGAAATATAGATTTAACCGCTGTTAACAAGGCTTTTACAGATTCAGTTGATGTGCGTCCAGCTGAGCAAGTTTGGGTAAAAGGTGCTAATGGAAAATCAGTTCACATGTTTATAGTTAAGCCACATGATTTTGATCCAAATAAAAAATATCCACTTGTAATAAATGTTCACGGTGGACCTCAGTACCAGTGGATGGATTCATTCCGTGGTGATTGGCAAGTTTACCCTGGAGCTGGATATGTACTTGCATTCCCAAATCCTCACGGATCTATTGGCTACGGACAAGAATATACTGCTGCGATTTCAGATGATTGGGATGGAAAAGTTTACGAGGATGTAATAAAAGTTACAGACTATCTTGCTGACCTTGAATATGTTGATGAAAATAGAATGGGTGCAATGGGTTGGAGTTATGGTGGATATTTTATGAATTTACTTCAAGCAAAAACAGATAGATTTAAATGCCTTTCCTCGATGATGGGAATTTATGATTTAAAAGAATTTAAAGATGAAACGGAAGAACTTTGGTTTGCAAATTGGGATTTAAAACGTGATGATTATGAAACTATGTCGCCAAGTAAATATGAGGATAATTTCAAAACTCCAACCCTTATTATAACTGGTGAAAAGGATTATCGAATTCCTTACACACAGTCTATACGCTACTTTACTGTATTGCAAAATAAAGGGATAGATTCACGATTGATAGTATTCAAAAATGATGGGCACTGGCCTAATTATTTACGCTCAATGCCACTATACTATAATTCACATTTAGAGTGGTTCCATAAGTATTTAGGTGGTAATAATGCTCCTTGGAATAGCAAAGATTTAATTAGAAATTTAGCATATTAGTATTTAATATTACTTGGACTAAAATGAAAACGATAAAGATTAAAAATAGTACTGAAGAAATCCAAATTGGTAAAGTTGTTTGTGTTGGAAGAAACTACGCTGCCCATGCAAAGGAGATGGGGAATGAAGTGCCTGATAAATTTCCGATAGTATTTATGAAAACAGCAACATGCATGATTAATAGTGGAGAAAATGTTGTACATCCAAATTATTCAGAAAACTTGCATCATGAAGTTGAGCTTGTTTTATTAGTTGGAACTAATGTGAAAAATGCAAATGATGAAGAAGCGGAAAATGCAATAATAGGCTATGCTGTCGGACTCGATATGACACTTCGCGATTTGCAGTTTATTAGTAAAGAGAAAGGGGAACCTTGGACATTTGCGAAAATATTTGATACATCAGGCGTCCTTTCAGACTTTGTTTTAAAAGAAGATTATAAATTAATTGGTACTGAAAAAATTCATCTTTCTGTAAATGGAGAAATAAAACAAGATGCTACCGTTGGACTTATGCTTTTTAATCCCGTTGAAATAATAAAAAATATTTCATCCAGAATGACTCTTGAAAAAGGTGATTTAATTTTTACTGGAACTCCAGCAGGTGTAAGTCGAGTTGTTAAAGGTGATATACTCTCTGGTGGTATTGACAATATTGGAGTAATTGAAACGACTATTGAGTAGTGTTCTTTCTTAATTTATTTTGAATTCTCAAGAGCTTGTTCAATATCAGCCATTATATCATCAATGTTTTCTAGACCGACGGAGATGCGGACTAAACCTGGAGTTATTCCTACTTGTTCTCTCTCATCTTCGGTTAATTTTGAATGAGTTGTTGTTGTAGGATGAGTTATAATTGTTCTTGTGTCTCCAAGGTTAGCAGAAAGAGTTGCGAGTTTTAATGAGTCACAAAACTTATTTGTGCGCTCAATTCCACCTTTTATAACTATGGTAACAATCCCACCACCAAGGTTCATTTGCTTCTTTGCTAACATATAATTCGGATAACTCTTAAGAAAGGGATATTTAACATTTTCTAAGTGAGCATTACTTTCTAATTTTTTTGCAAGAGTCAAGGCGTTTGAAGAATGCTTTTCCATTCTCAGACTTAATGTTTCCAGACTTTTGGTAAGAACCCATGAATTAAATGGGGAAATTGTAGGGCCGGTTTGCCTTGCAAAAAATCTAATTTCCTGCAATAATTCTTTTTCACCAACAACAACTCCACCAAGAGTTCTCCCTTGTCCATCAATATATTTTGTAGTTGAGTGAGAAACTAAATCCGCTCCAAAATTAATAGGCTGCTGAAGAATTGGTGTTGCAAACGTGTTATCCACATTAAGAATTAAATTGTGTTTTTTTGCTAGGTTTGCTACAAACTCGAGGTCAATTAACTCAAGTCCAGGATTAGAGGGTGTTTCAACAAAAATCATTTTTGTATTGCTGGAGATGTTTTTCTCCCACTCTTCTGGTTTATCAATAAAGGTAGTTGTAATACCCCATTTAGGGAGAATCGTATTAAATATCTGATAGGTTGAGCCAAAGATTGAACGTGATGACAAAATATGATCTCCCGATTTCAACAGCGCAGCTATACTTGCAAATAGAGCTGCCATACCTGAAGAGAATGCAAAACCATCTTCACCATTCTCAAGCATTATCATTTTTGCTAAAAATTCATCTGTAGTTGGATTTGATAGCCTGGAATAAATACTTCCCTTAGCGTCATCTGCAAAAAGGGCTCTCCCTTGTTCTGCATTTTCAAAAACAAAACTGGAGGTTAAGTAGATCGGTGTAGAGTGTTCTCTGTGCTGCGATTTTTCAGTTTGAATTCTTATCGAATCTGTTTCAAATTTGCTCATTTTTATCCAAATATTATTCGACTACAAATTAGAATAATGTATAATTGTCACTTTTAGTTTTGAGCTCAAATATAGAGTGAAAACTTTTTAACTGCAAACTAAAAGACTAAATCTCTTTTTAGCATTTCAGTTCCCTACTATAATTGTTTAAATTTGCACCCATGTATAAACTAATAATTATGTTTTTTCTGGTTATTCAAATTGCAATAACTGGACAAGATTCCTTAAGTCTGGAAAAGACTAAAGCATTCAGCTCATTCGAATTTAAATGGTCTAATGATTTTGAATATCAAATAGACTATTATTATACAAATGGATTTGCATTTGAGGTCTTTACACCGAGGGCAAAAAGAAACCCAATAAATACAATTCTCTTTCCATTTCTGAGTAGTGAATTAGATTTATACAGTGTAACATTAGTCCAAGATATTTTTACACCAAAAGAAAAATTCAATATTGAAAACCAATTAAATGGGGATAGACCTTTTGCTGCTTATATTTTGTTAGGATTCAAAAAGGTAGGATTTGGTAAAACAACCAGAATTAGAACATATTCTGAATTACAATTCGGTATACTTGGTCCAGCTGCTTTTGGTGAAGAAGTACAAAACGGAATCCATAATAATCTACCAACTTCTGCTCCTGTTATTGGATGGGAAAACCAAATTAGTAATAGTTTGATGTTCAATTATTCTGTCTCTATTGAAAAGCAATTCTATTATAACAATTGGTTTGAGTTCTCCGGCATCTCTTCTGTTAAATTAGGGCTTCCATTTACATTTGTAGATTTTGGTGTTAAAACAAGAGTTGGACTTATAGATTATCTTCCAAAGGATTATGAATTCTTTTCGTCACGCAATTGGCAATTCTTTTTAACTCTATCAGCTAGTGGCAGCTTGGTTGGATATAATGCTACTTTGCAGGGTGGTATCTTGTCTGAAAGCATTTATACTTTGAATAGTATCAATAGATTTGTTGGATATGCAAATGTTGGATTAACGCTAATCTATAAAAAATTCAAAATGGAATATGTTCAACATTTTAATACTCCAGAATTTTCTGGCGCAGTATATCACAGTTGGGGATATTTGTTATTTAAGTTTGGGTTCTAATTTTGCAATTCCAATATTACGAAGTAAGCACAGTGGTCGGAAGCTATTGAATCACAAATTACTTCATGATGAAGAATTGTCCATTTATTGTTTGGATATGACAAAACATAATCTATTTTCCGGTTTGGATTATTTGATGGGAATGTTGGTGTAGGGCTTTCTTTCGAATAGGATTTCTGCCAAACCTTTTCGAAAATATTAATACAATCACTTCCTGGAACATCATTTAAATCCCCAGTTAATACTACAGGATGTTTTGAAGTAAGCGCTATTTCATTTATTAGTTTTGCTTGTTTAATTCTTTCAAGGCTATTTGGTTTATAATCTAGGTGGGTATTGTAAAATAAAATTGTATCCCCTGATGTTGTAGTATTTTCTACGGAATGTAACATTCGAGGTTCGTTTCCTTCCACAAATGGAAGAGCTACTTTTTTATGATTGAAGAATTTGTCTTTCGTGAGTATAGCAATACCATATTCACCACCATCAAAGTCTATTGCTTTACAAAAAACAGAATTCATTCCAGTTTTACTTCCAAGTTCTCTTGCTAGATCAATTTGATTTGTACGGTTTGTGTTTTTATCCACTTCTTGTAATCCAACTAAATCGGGATTTAGCTTATTAATTATAGTAGCAATCTTATCTAAATTATAAGAACCGGATGTCTCGCCATGATAAATATTGTAGCTAAGTACTTTAACTATACTAGTATTGGTTTGAGCAAAAACAGCATGTCCGAAAAGAATCAAAACTAATATTTGAATTATTTGCTTCATAGATTATAAAAATATTATTCAATACTTATTTGATAACCATGATTAATTAGTTGGTCTTCATTCTCTTTAATGAATATTTTAATTTTTTCAGAAGAAACAATTTTCCCAATTCCATATTTTATTCCATCAAGTTTCTCTATAGTCATATCCCCACGATATATAGTGCCTGGAAGGAAATTTATATCACGTGATGGATTGCTGGGCGAAAGTACAATCCTTTTTTCTGCGGGTACTGATGAAACAATTCCGACAAGCTCAAAATTAGGTGCTTTACCTCTAATTGCTAAAACCAAACCCCCACTTGACCCACGATTTATGGGTGCATCAACAAGAAAATTTCCTGTTCCATTATAATTAGGATTACTAACAATTCCGCTTGTAACCATTTTATAATGCATGGGATAGCCGAGTAGATATACAAAACTTCCCCATTTAAGTTCTTTCGCGTTTCCAAAATTAAAATCAAAAACTGGAAATCTAATTGGAGTGATATTATTAAATGCGTTTCCAATAATTGCAATATCGTTCTTGTCATCTTTTGCAATTATTTTTAACATGCCACCTTCAGGTAGATCAGAATAAATTTTTTGCCTCTCTTTGTAGAGTATGCTTTCTATATACTTTGATTGTTTCCCTTTTATAGCGTAGTAATTAATAACTGTATCTGGGTAGCTTACTATATGCGCTGCAGTTAAAAGTGCCACCTTATTTCCTGAAACACTAATTATAGCTCCTGTGCCAGAAGACGTTTTACTAATTGTATTTGTTAAAAAAGCTCGCTCTAATAAATCAAAATCAGAGAGGTTTTTATTAGTAATTGTGCTGTCTAAAAAAACATATGTTCTATAAAAAGTGAGGTTATTAATTAAGCGTATCGATTTACTAATTAGCTCTAATTCATCTGCAACATCATTGTTTGGAAATATTGTTGTGTATTCATCAACAATTGGAATTGATTGAGGTGTTCCTGATGAGGTACAAGAGATAAAAGTAAAAGCTGACGATATGATAAGTAATATTAAAATTTTCATTTTGTATGTCCATTCTATAATTAGTCTTTAATAATAGCATAATTATTTATAAGTAAAAAGAGTAATTTTGTAAAGTAAATAATGTAACGGATGAATGTGCGAATAGTTATAACAGACTCAGGATTGGGTGGGCTTTCGGTTATGGCCGAATTGGAGAGAAGATTAACTGAAATTCCAATTTATAAGGAAGCAGAGTTAATATTTTTCAACTCTCTTTATAGCTCTGATTATGGATATAATTCCATGACTAATTTTTCTGAAAAAGTAAAACTTTTTAATAATGCGCTCTATTCTATTGAAGTTAACTATAAACCCGATTTAATTTTAATTGCTTGTAATACACTCTCAGTAGTTTTTCCACACACAGAATTTGCACAAAATTCTGTGATAGAAGTTAAGGGTATTCTTGATAGTGGAGTTGCTCTTTTTTATGATAATGTTAAAAATAGTGATGAAAAAATAATTCTGTTTGGAACATCAACAACAATAAAATCAAATGTATACAAAAATGAATTAGTAAAACTTGGAGTAAAGGAATCACAAATTATTAATCAAGCCTGCCCAGATTTAGAAACGGAAATTCAAAATAATCCTAGTGGTGGTAAAACAAAAAATTTTATTGAACGGTTTGTTAAAAAGGGAGTAGAATCAATTTCTTCTATTCCACAAAAAACTTATGCTGGATTTTGTTGTACGCACTATGGGTATAGTGAAGAGATGTTTAAGGATGTGCTTTCAAAAGAATTAAATAGTGAAGTAGAAATATTGAACCCAAATAGTAAAATGTTAAATTTTCTTTTTAATACTTCAAAAGAGTTACATAGCAATAGTACCGTTTCTATTAAACTTGTATCTCAAGTTATATTAAAAGAGAATGAAATAAAGTCATTGTCTAAAATTTTAGATGATTGTTCTCCAAAGAGCGCACAGGCTTTAAAAAATTACGAATATATCCAAAATCTTTTCTCCAAAGAGTAAAAGGCAATTCCGCTATTTTGCAAAATAGAATATTTAAAACAATAAGAAAAAATGAATAAAAATAATGAGAAAGAAATTCTCGACTTCTGCAGAGTAAAGAAAATATTTGAAAAAGGATTTGGCTTTCTCTCCAGCTTATATCACTTTGAAAATGTGTTCTTTCATTTTTCGAAAATTAAAGATGAAGAGAAGAGAGAAGCTCTTTCCACTCTGAAGCGAGGTGTTGTTTCCGTTTTTTATACTTCCAAATTGTTAGACGGAAAAAGAAAAGTTGATAAAATATGGTTAGATGTTGCTGAAGTACCCCAAGATTTGATTAGTGATTTTATAGAGAGATTAATCTTGGAACTCAAGGATGGAAGAACAAATCCGTTTGAAATTATTGATGCATTAAATCAGCTAAGAGTCATAGTCAAACTGACTAAACAAAATTATACAGATATTATTAAATCAGAAAAAATTAAAAAAAATCCTTCCATTCTATTAAAAATATTTTTAGAGAATGAGACAGAATCTATAGAGAAACTAGCAGCTCTTATTCAAACTCAGACTGGAAAAACTTTTTCTGAAGTTGAAGAAAAAGAAATTTTGATAATTCTACTTAAGTAAATTCCTACAAAACATATCTTGCTCAATGCAATTTTTGACATCCATTTCAATTAAGAAGTAATCGGTTGGAGGTTTTATAACTATGGTTTCCTTGACATTTGCATGTTATAGTACTTTTGGTTAATATTGTTTCTAGCAAGGGTTGGTAATTTATTAAATAAGTGATTATAAATGATAATAGTTAAACCAATGTTCAATTCTAGTAGTAGATTTATTCAAAAATCTAATTTAATTCTCATACCAAAAGAACTCGTTTTCATAGCTCAAAACAATAAAGAATTTTTTCTTATTTCGTTAATACAGCATTATTCCAAATATCAGAAAAGAATAAATTAAGCAAGACTAAATAAATTCCGTTTCTAAAAAACGGATATAAATAATACTAAATTGCAAAAACAAAAGAAGTACAATTGCACATAATTACTTCCCAGTAGGATTCGTGGTATTTAGTTTTTTTGCTTAAAAATAGTTTGCTCATAGTATTTATAGATATTGTCCTAAATAATTTCGGATTATCCGTAATGTTAATTTAGTGGAACCATATTCTTAACTTCCGATAATCTTAACAAAATTCTACTTCAAGGAGGCTTTATGAAATTATTCAAAATTCTTACTCTCTTCTCAATTTGTTTTGGAATAGCAGTAAGCTTTAGCAGTTGTGCAAAGGACGAAAACGGTCCTATTGAAATTGGTGTACTTCTTCCTTTAACGGGAGCACAAGCAAATTTTGGAGAAATGGAAAAGAACTCCTTTGAATTAGCTAAGGAAGAGATTAACAAAGCTGGTGGTATTAATGGAAGAGAATTAAAGTTCATCTACGAGGATGATATAGGCAGGCCCGATGTTGGAAGAGCTGGAGCTGAAAAACTAATAAGTATTAATAAAGTTCCATTACTTGCTGGTGGTTATAGTTCCTCTGTTACATTTGCGGTTGCAGCTGTAGCTCAACAGAATCGAATTCCATTTTTAGTTAATACCGGTTCCGTAGATAAAATTACTCAACCGGAAGATTTTAATTTAACAGTTAATGATGGTGACAATTTTTACATATACAGATTAAATCCACCTGTCTCTGAATATGCATCTGGGCTTGAAGGGATGCTATTGGAAGAAATTAAACCTTCTACGGTTTACATCATTCATGAAAATACAGCCTTTGGATCAAAAGGTGCTAAAGCATTCCAAAAATCATGTGACAAACTTGGAATTGAAGTATTAGGAACAGATTCATATTCTAGCGGTACAGTCGATTTTAAACCACTATTATTGAACGCACAAAACACTAATCCTGATATTCTTTATATGATTTCTTACGTAATGGATGCTGCATTATTAATGAAGCAAAGTAGAGATATAAAATTCTATCCAAGTATGTTTGTGGGTGCTGGTGCTGGATTTACAATGCCTGCGTTTAAAGAAAATGCTGGTAAAGCATCAGCTCTTGTAGTATCGGCTACATTATGGCATCAAACATTACCAATACCTGGAGCAACAAAATATTATGAGGACTATGTCTCAAAATATGGTGGTGATGGACCTGATTATCATGGTGCAGAAGCCTATGCATCTGCTTATGTAATAGAAGATGCACTTAAAAGATGCAATGGCAAATATGATAGAGAAACTATAAAAAAAGCACTTGATAAAACAGACATGATGACAGCATTTGGCCCAGTTAAATTCCAAGCATACGGCAAAAAAATTCATCAAAATAAAATGAATACTTATGTTGTTCAATGGATAGATGGTGATCTAAAATTAATCTGGCCTAGAAAATTAGCAAATGCGAAAATTAATTACCCAATAAATTGGGCAGAAGTTTGGGCTGAATAAATGTTGTTATTATTGCTCGTAAGGTGTCATTCCCGCAAGTTCTTAGCGGGAATCCCTTGCTATTGTTGAAGATTCCCACTTAAAGCATGTGGGAATGACAGTCTAATAGAATGTGTAAAATTACATAATAACAGTTTTCAGTTAGCACAATAATATAGGACCATAATGGAAATGTTTTTGCAATCACTGGCCTCAGGATTACTAATTGGTGGATTGTATGCAATAATTGGAATCGGAATGACTTTGATAATGGGTGTTCTTAAAATTATAAACCTTGCCCATGGACAAATACTTATGGTTGCAATGTATATAACATGGGTACTCTGGAAATTTTTAGGAATAGATCCGTACCTATCAATATTTATAACAATTCCATTAGTCTTTCTTTTTGCCGAAGGACTCAGCAAATACCTTTTACATCCACTAATTGAAAAGGATTCCATTCTACCTGAAAATCAAGTCTTGATGACTGTTGGAATTGGAATGGTGCTTGTTGAGCTAGCTCGTTCTATTTTTACTAGTAATTATCGCTCAATTCAAACTAGCTATACTGATAAATCGATTTACTTGGGAAATATTTCGCTAAGCCTTCCATTGGTAATAGCCTTTGTAATTGCTATATTTTTGACAATTGGACTTTTCTACTTATTAGCAAAAACTGATCTTGGACGCTCAATAAGAGCAACTGCTCAAGATAAATTTTCTGCAACCTTAATGGGAATTAGTGCAAGTAAAATTACAATTCTTACATATGGTATTGGTAGTGCGTTGGATGCAGCTGCCGGTTCATTACTACTTCCTGTATATTATTTGTATCCTGACGTGGGACCCCTTTTTACAATAAAAGCGTTTGTGATTACAATACTTGGAGGACTTGGCTCAACTGTTGGTGCAATTGCAGGGGGATTAGTCCTTGGGCTTGCTGAAACTTTTGGAGCTACTTATATTTCATCTGGTTACAGAGATGCATCAGGACTTGTTATTTTTCTAATTGTACTTGTCTTTTTTCCTGGTGGCTTAAAACGATTTACGAAAGTATAGGTGATGGCTATGGAAGAAAAGAAAATGAAATTGTTAGAGGTCTCAAAAAAAGAATGGATAATTCTAGCTGGAGCAATTGTAATACCCTTTATCTTTGACTTTGCCCCTTATATTCAAGGGTTGCTAATCTTTATTTTGCTTTGGGTAATCTTGGGTAGTTCGTGGAATTTGTTAGCTGGATTTACTGGGCAAGTCTCATTTGGTCATGCTGCATTTTTTGGAATAGGAGCATATTCAGCTGCAATTCCGATGATGCATTTTAAAATATCACCTTGGTGGGGATTGCTATACGGTGGATTGGTGGCAGTACTATTTGGATATTTGTTAGGCTTACTCGTTTTTAGATTGAGAGGTCCATATTTTGCTTTGGGAACTCTTGCCTCTGGTGAAATACTGCGCTTAGTTTTTGGTGAAGAAGAATGGCTAACAAATGGGCATGTCGGAATTTTATATATGACCACTTGGGTTTCTAAATATCCATATTACTTTATTGCATTAGGTTTAGCAGTTGGAGCGCTGGTATCAGTAAAAATGGTAATGAAATCGAAAGCAGGTTTTTATTTCCTCTCAATTCGGGAGGATGAAGACGCAGCGTCAGCTTTGGGGATTGATACTAAAAAGTATAAAAATGTATCAATGGCTATTTCAACTTTTTGGGCTGGAACTGCGGGCGCATTTTATATGATCTATATGGGCTTCATTGATCCCGAGGTTGTTTTTGCTCTACACAATATTTCAATTATAACAATTCTTGTTGGAATTATTGGAGGTGTAGGAACCACCTGGGGTCCAGCAATCGGTGCGCTAATTATGGTTTTCGTACAGGAGCTATTTCGGTCGGCATTTTTTGGACTTGCTCCTTCGTGGGTTTCAGGTCTTCACGCGTTAATATTTGGAATTCTTGTAATTGTAGTAATTCTATATTTACCAGGTGGAGTTGTGGGAGATTGGAAACTACTTGTTAAAAAACTTAGAGTATCTAAAAGTTTTGGAGTGTCAAAATGAGCATACTTACACTTGATAATCTAACCAAAAACTTTGGAGGTCTTACTGCTGTTGATCATGTTTCTTTGTCAGTAAAGGAGGGGGAAATTTTGGGTTTAATTGGACCAAACGGATCAGGGAAAACAACAATTTTCAATTTAATAAATCAGTACTATCCAGTGTCGGAAGGTAAGATTTATTTTCAAGGAATCGATATAACTAATAAACAAACACATGAAATTGCAAAGATGGGTATTGGAAGAACATTCCAAAAAGTGCGTCCATTAAAACGATTGACAGTGGAAGATAACGTAATGGCTGCTGCCTTTGCACGAGAAAGCACATTCGCTGGTGCTCGTTCAGTTGCACGTGATGTATTAAAATTTTGTAATTTGGATGGCTCTAGCACTATGCTAGCTGGAAGTTTACCAATTGGTGGAAGAAAGCGTTTAGAAATTGCAAAAGGTCTTGCAATACGTCCAAAACTGATTTTGCTTGATGAAACAGCGGCAGGCTTAAATCCAGGAGAGTTAGATGAAGCAATTGGAATTATAAAAAATATAAGAAGTGAGCTCGGAATCACAGTACTAATAGTAGAACACATTATGAAAGTGATTATGACCCTCAGCGACCGCATCCACGCTATTGCTCACGGTGCAACCATTGCCGAAGGCACTCCAGAAGAAGTAGCAAAAAACCCAACAGTTATAGAATCATATCTCGGATCAGATTACAATGTGGAGAAGCTTATAGATGTTTAAGGTAGAAAATGTAAATATGAGCTATGATGATCTTCAAGTTCTATGGGATGTCTCATTCCACATTAATGAAGGTGAAATAGTTGTTCTTGTTGGTGCAAACGGAGCTGGGAAATCATCTATTCTAAAAACAATTTCAGGACTCCAAAAAGTTAGCTCAGGCAGTATAGAATATAATGGTGAGGACTTAACGAAAATTGATCCTGCCGAGATTATAAAAAAGGGGATTGTGCATGTTCCAGAAGCTCGGAGACTATTCAATGAAATGACAGTTGAAGAGAATTTAATTATGGGTTCTTTACACGGAGAAGCAAAAGTAAGAAGATATCAAACAATGGAGGAATGTTATAATCTGTTTCCTAGATTACGTGAAAGACGTAAACAAGCTGCGGGAACTCTTAGCGGAGGAGAACAACAAATGGCAGCTGTTGCTCGTGGAATAATGTCGTTACCAAAATTATTAATGCTCGATGAACCATCACTCGGTTTAGCTCCTGTACTTGTTCAAGATATTTTCAAAATAATTAAGGGAATAAGAGAACAAGGAATTACGGTTCTTTTAGTAGAACAAAATGTGCAAGCAACTCTTACATTTTGCGATAGAGCCTATGTATTAGAAAATGGAAAAATAACCCTAGATGGAACAGGAAAAGAGTTGCTTAACAATGAGCATGTTAGGGCAGCATATTTAGGCATCTAAATGAAGTAGTAGAAAATGTCTTTTTCAGAAACAATATTTATTGATGAATTTCTACTTTCGTATATTGCTAGTTCAAATAGCTAAGTTCTAATTTACATTGTAATTTTTCGTATCTTTGCATCATGAAA